>NZ_JAHBDN010000036.1:0-94650 GCF_019956445.1 Pseudomonas sp. BF-R-19 | reverse complement strand
CCCGAATTTCTTGACGACCATAGAGCGTTGGAACCACCTGATCCCATCCCGAACTCAGCAGTGAAACGATGCATCGCCGATGGTAGTGTGGGGTTTCCCCATGTGAGAGTAGGTCATCGTCAAGATTAAATTCCGAAACCCCAATTGCGAAAGCAGTTGGGGTTTTGTTTTTGTCCGCCATGTAGGAGCGAGCCCGCTCCTACATGGTCATTGTAAAAAAAATCACATAAACCTGACTTCGCGCTTTTGCTAAGGTGCAGCTCATTTTTAATGGACTGAGTTTGCGCCCACGGATCGGCATTCTTTTCAAAGAGCTGCTGTAGAAATGCCCGGACCGATACCCATCAAGGACCACGAGAAAGAGACACGCCTGGTCAATACAAGGCTGCTGGCCTGCGGCTTGTTCGTTGCCGCTGTCACCTGTGCATTGGTGGTGCGTATGTATGTCCTGCAGGTAGTCGAGTTCGACTATCACTCGACCATCTCCGAAAACAATCGCGTACATGTCCTGCCGATTACGCCGACCCGCGGGTTGATCTATGACCGCAACGGCGTACTCCTTGCAGACAACCGTCCCAGCTACAACCTGACCATCACCCGCGAACGTGCTTGCGATGTAAACGAAGAGCTGGACGAGGTAGTCAATCTCCTGCACTTGCCCGCTGAAGATCGCACGCTGTTCGACAAGGCAATGAAGCAGGCACGTCATCCGTTCGTACCCGTGACGTTGTTCTATGAGCTGAGCGAAGAACAGATTGCCGTACTCGCCGTCAACGAGTTCCGCCTGCCGGGCCTCGATGTCGAGCCGCAATTCGTTCGACACTATCCATTGGGCGAGCACTTCGCTCATTCGGTCGGCTACGTCGGACGTATCAACGAGAAAGAGTCAAAGGCTCTGGATACGGTCGAGTACCGAGGTACCCAATCCATCGGCAAGACCGGGATCGAAAAATTCTACGAGTCGCAGCTGCACGGCCATGTCGGTTATGAGGAAGTCGAAACCAATGCCCAGGGCCGCGTGCTGCGAGTGCTCAAGCACACCGACCCGGTGCCCGGCGAAAACATTGTCCTGAGCCTCGACGTCAAGCTTCAGGAAGCCGCCGAACATGCCCTGGGCGATCGCCGTGGTTCGGTGGTCGCGCTGGATCCGTCGACCGGTGAAGTACTGGCCATGGTCAGCAACCCGAGTTTCGATCCAAACCTGTTCGTCACCGGTATCAGCTCAAAGGAGTACTCGACACTACGGGACTCCATCGACCGACCGCTGTTCAACCGTGTGCTGCGTGGTCTCTATGCGCCGGGTTCGACCATCAAGCCGGAAGTGGCAATCGCCGGCCTCGATGCGGGTGTCGTCACGCCACAGACCCGCGTGTTCGACCCCGGTTATTACCAACTGCCGGATTTCGATCACAAGTACCGCAACTGGAACCACAGCGGCGACGGCTGGGTGGATATGGATGCGGCGATCATGCGATCCAACGACACCTACTTCTATGACCTGGCACACAAGCTCGGTATCGATCGCCTGCACGACTACATGGCGATGTTCGGACTGGGTGAGAAAGTCTCCCTGGACATGAATGAAGAATCCCCCGGCCTGATGCCATCCCAGGCCTGGAAGCGTGCCACCCGCCGTCAGGCCTGGTTCCCGGGCGAGACGGTGATTCTCGGCATTGGCCAGGGCTACATGCAGGTCACGCCGCTGCAGTTGGCCCAGGCCACGGCGCTGATTGCCAACAAAGGCGTGTGGAATCGCCCGCACCTGGCCAAAACCGTGGACGGTGTCGCACCGGTGGATGAGCATCCGATGCCGAACATCCTGCTCAAGGACCCTCGTGACTGGGAGCAGGTCAACCACGGCATGCAGATGGTGATGCACGATGCCCGCGGGATTGCCCGGGCGGCGGCGGCCGGCGCGCAGTACCGTATCGCCGGCAAGAGTGGTACCGCGCAAGTGGTGGCGATCAAGCAGGGCGAACGTTACAACCGGGAGAAAACCCGCGAGCGTAACCGCGACAATGCCTTGTTCGTCGGTTTTGCCCCGGCCGAGCATCCGAAGATCGTAATTTCGGTGATGATCGAAAACGGTGAGGCCGGTGGTCGCGTCGCAGGCCCCGTGGTGCGGGAGATCATGGACGCCTGGCTACTCGATCAGGACGGGCACCTCAAGCCGCAGTACGCCGTGCCGAACAAGGCGCCGGGCGATCCTCACGTCTGAACCCTCACGGCTTCACAGCACAGGCTCACGGATGTTGAGCATGTGCTGGAAGCTCTCGAGGAACTCCGTTTTGGCTTGGCTCATCTTCTGTACAGCCTCAGGCGTAGGCGAGGGCTTTTTCTTCCAGCAGTTCCTCATACAACGCCGCCCATTTGCGACCCATTTCGTCCGCTGTGAACAGATTTTGATAACGGGCCTGCGCCTTCTCGCCCATTTGCGCCGCCAGCACCGGGTTTTCCCAAAGCGTGCGCATCGCCTCACGAAATGCCGATGGATTGCTCGGCGGCACCACGAGCCCGGTCTCGTTATGGATGTTGATGTAACTGGTGCCGGTGCCAATTTCACTGGAGATCATCGGTTTGCCATACATCGCGCCTTCGAGCAGCGAAATGCCGAATGCTTCGGAGCGCAGGTGCGATGGGAACACGATGGCGTAGCTCAGTTGCAGCAGCGCCACTTTGTCCTCGTCCCCCAGACGACCGAGGAAGTGAACATTGCGTAAACCCAAGGCGGCCGCCTGGGCATGCAGCTCTACTTCCAGTGGGCCGGCACCGACAATCACTGTCGGGTAATCCAGGTCCTTCAGGGCATCGAGCAGGATGTGCAAACCCTTGTAGTAGCGCATCACACCGACAAACAGAAAAAACTTGTCGCCGAGTTTTTGCCGCCAGTGGGCCGTTCGATCACTGTCAGGCTGTGGGTAACCTGCCTTGTTCAGTCCATAGGGAATCACTCGGGTCTTGTCCTGAAACTGTTGCAGCACATCACTGGTGTGCAGGTAATTGGGCGATGCAGCGACGATCCGGTCGGCGCTGTGCAGAAAGCGATTCATCAGCGGCCGGTAAAGTTTGAGCAGCTGTTTCTGGCGGATGATGTCCGAGTGGTACGTCACCACGCTGGGTTTGTTCAGGCCGCTGGTGAAATGCACCAGGTCCATGAACGGCCATGGAAAGTGGTAATTGACCACGTCGGCCTCGGCTGCCAGCTCGCGAAACTGTTTGAAGACGCTCCAGGAAAACCCTGTAGAGGCGAACTGAATGTCGAGCCTGGCTCGATGGACTTCATGTTGAGCGATCTGCATCACCGGCGGTGTCGGATCGGCACTGAGTGTCAGCACCTTGCCTTCAACGCCGTGCAGGGCACCGCTTTCGCACAACTGGAAAATCACTTGTTCGATCCCGCCGACCGAGTCAGGCAAGTACGTCTTGAAAAAATGAAGAACTCGCATTCAACCTCCCATTGCCTGGCGGTAAGCGCTGGCCGTGACTTGTGCGCAGCGTTGCCAGGTAAAAAGCCTTGCCTGTAGCAATCCGGCTTCTCGGCATGCCTGCCAATGCGCTAGATCCTCGATCAGACGACTCATTGCATCGCGCAAGCCGTCGGTTTCATCCGGTTCAACATAGTTACCCGCAGAGCCTGCCACTTCGGGCATGGCCGAACGTCTGGTCAGAATGACCGGTGTGCCGCAGGCCATGGCCTCCAGCACCGGCAGGCCAAAACCTTCGTAAAGCGACGGAAAAATCAAGGCCCGGGCGCCGGCCAACAGCTGCGCAACGTGTTCGTCTGGTAGATAGCCCAGCAAACAGACATGACCGCTGGCCAGGGCCTGGTGCAATTCTTCGCTGAACTGCTCGCGCTGCCAGCCGGCCATGCCGACGATCAGCAATGGAAAACGCTGACGGACTGATTCCGGCAATCGGGCGTGGGCGCGCAGGGCCAGGGACAGATTCTTGCGCGGTTCCAGGGTGCCGACACAGAGGAAGTATTCCCGCGTTTCGACGCCATGGGTATTGAGTACGGCGTCGATAGCCTCGGGGGAACGCGGGTGAAAACGCGCGGCTACACCCAGCGGAGCGACGACAAATCGCTCGGCCGGTAACCCGAAATGCGCCTGGGCTTCGTCAGCAATGAACTGCGAGTCGGTAAGAATCAGACTTGCCTGTCGCACGCCGTCGGCCACGCGCCGTTCGATTTCTCGCAAGCGCGCCGGTGGCTGCGTTTCGGGATAGTGCAGGTGAGTCAGGTCATGCAGGGTGATGACGGTCGGGCCGTCGAACGACAGCGGCCACAAACTGGGTTCGTGGTAGAGGTCGATGGCTTGCGCGCGGCCTTGATCGAAGCGTTTCTGCTCCAGCCACCGTCGGGCCTGATAGGCCCCCGGAATCTGCCGCAGCAATGGCGTCAGCCGGGAATAACCGGGCATGGCCGCTTCAGGCAGCACAGCACTCCAGCCCCAGCCATGAAACAGCGCCAGTTCAATATCCGGTTCATCCGCCAGGGCGTTCGCCAGTTCGGCGACGTAGTGGCCGATGCCCGTGCGCGGCGCCTGGAGGATGCGGGCGTTAAGGGCAATGCGCATGCTGACTCTCAGGCACCTTCGCATCGCTGTGCAGGTTGCGCTGGATGCGATCGACCAGTTGCGCACTCGCCTCGCGCCAGCTCAGCCAGCGCCAGTTATCCAGGTTGAGGGGCGCTGGAAACGCGTCGCCATTTTCCATGTCGATGACCAGGTCGGCCAGATTCTGCGGGTCGGCGAGGTCGAAATACGCCATGTACTCACCGCCGATTTCGCGGAACACCGGGATGTCGCTGGCCATGGCCGGCAGGCCTCGCTGCATGGCTTCGACCAGCGGCAAACCGAACCCTTCGACGTAGGAGGGGAACACCAGCGATGTTGCGTGGGAGTAGGCGTGTTCCAGGCTCTTGTCCGAAAGCGTGTTGAACATGAACAGGCGCTGGTTCAATTGCGGATGCTGGCGAATACGCTCGATCAGCGCCTCGCACTTCCAGCCAATCTTGCCGACGATGCACAACCGGGCCTTGGACCCGGCCGCCCAGGCGCGCTCGAACGCGTCCAGCAGATACGCATGGTTCTTGCGCGGCTCGATGGTGCTGACCATCAGGAACACAGGGTCCGGCGTCTTGAACATCTGCAGCAGCCCCGGGTCGACGGCGGACCGGGCATCGGTCAGGTCGAGTTCGGAACCGAGGTGAAAATAGTCGAACCAGCGTTGCTGAACCTGCGCGGTGCCAATCCTGCGGGTCATCTCCTGGCGAACCTGATCGCGGATGGTGGTCGAGATCGCCACGTAGCCATCGGCGGTGCGGGCGATCCAGTCGAACCATTCGTTGAACACCTTCACCAGCCCGGCGTCGCAGAACTGCGGGTGGGTCAGGGGAATCAGGTCGTAGATCACCGAAACGATGCCGACCCCGTCACGCTTGAGTTGCTCGGCCAGGGGGAAAAAGTTGGCGTGCCAGGACGAGTCCAGCAGCACCAATTGATCGCCGGCGCGATGCTGCAATGGCACGCAGCGCTCGGGAACCTTCTGGCCCTTGAGTGCCCGGTCGAGCAGGCGCATCGGCAGGCTCAGGCAGGCGAACGCGGTCAGACGGCAACCGACGTAAAGCACCCTGCGGGCGAACTTCGATTGGCTGAAAGGACGGCGTCGTTCCAGCGCGCGGTGGCGCAGCCAGAACTGATTGGCGAACTGTTCGAGCTTCACCCGCAGGCTCACCAGATCCACTTTGACGGTCGGCAAGGGCGCCAGGCTTTTCACCTCGAACAACGCGCCATTGATCATCACCACCGGAATGCATTCACGCTGGGCGTCTGCGACCGGCAATTGCTGAATCACATTGCGAACGACCCGCTGAATGCCCGAGTTGGCGTCGGGGTGTTCGAAAACGTAGGTACATTCCACCAACAGTCTGGTCATCGCGTCACCCCAACGGTTTCCACCAGGTTTTCGCTGGAACGGGTCACGCTGGTCTGCGCTTCGAGCCAGGAGCAACCCACGAAGTCTTCCTGGCGATTGTTGATCACGTGGAAGACCAGCCCGTAGTCACGCCATTCGAAATTGCGATCCAGGTGCGAGTCCAGTCGCGACAGGCTCAGGGCCACCGAATAGTTGCCCTTGCCCAGGCGCATGTCGAAGGCAAAACGGTAGGTGACGCGTTCGCCGGCACTCAGGTCGGTGAGGGCTTTGTCGACCCGGTGGGTATTGATGCCGTACATGGGCTGACCGAGGCGATCCTTGATCATGAAACCGAGAATCAGCCGCTCGATGTCCTGGCGCACCTCGACCTGCACTTCCAGAACCATCGCCTGGCCGACTTCAGCCACCTCCACCGAACGGCCCTTGGGGTCAAGCAGACGGACGCTGAGAATGCCTGCTTCGCCTGTCCCGGAAATGGTTTGCACCTGCCCGTTGGCGAGCATTTCCTGGCGCACGGTCTGGCCCTCGCGCTGGGCGAGCATGGCGTTGTAGTAGTCCATCACTTCTTCGGGCTTGCCGCGCATGGCCATGCGCCCGTTTTCCAGGAGGATGGCGGTGTCGCAGATCGACTGGATCGCCGAGCGGTCATGGGACACGATCAGCAAGGTGGTGCCGGCCTTGCGGAAGTTGCGGATGCGATCGAAGCTTTTGTGCTGGAAGTAGGCGTCACCCACAGACAGCGCTTCATCGACGATCAGGATGTCCGGACGCCGCGCGGTGGCCACGCTGAATGCCAGGCGCATCTGCATGCCGCTGGAATAGGTGCGAACCGGATGGTCGATGGCCTCGCCGATTTCGGCGAAACTCTCGATTTCCGGCATCAGCGCTTCGATTTCCTCCACCTGCATGCCAAGCAACTGGCCGGCCATGAAGGTGTTCTGCCGACCGGTGAAGTCCGGGTGGAAACCCATGCCGAGCTCCAGCAGCGCTGCCACGCGACCTTGCAGTTGGATCTCGCCGCAGGTCGGCTGGGTGGTGCCGGTGATCATCTTTAATAGCGTGCTTTTGCCGGCTCCGTTGACCCCGACGATGCCCACGGCTTCGCCCGGCTGAATCTCGAAATCGACCCCTTGCAGCACCCAGTGCAACTGATGCCGGGTGCGGGAAAACGGCACCAGCCATTCGAACAACCGGCTCCAGCGATTCGGGTACTGCTTGTAGGCCTTGCCCAGGCCACTGACACGTATATGTCCCATCAGAGCTCGTCCACCATTTCACCGACACGCTGGCGGAACAGCCGCAGCGCCATCCCACAGAACAACAGGCCGATCACCAGCAACGGGACCAGCGAGCTCCAGTCTGGCCATTGGTTGTAGAGAAACAGGTTCTGGTAGCTGTTCATCAGTGCTGTCATCGGGTTCAGCTCGATAAAGGGCTGGACGCCCGGCGGCAGGATCGACAGCGGATAAACGATCGGTGTCAGCCAGAACCAGAATTGCAGGCAGATGCCGAAAAACTGCCCGACGTCGCGAAAAAACACGTTGAGCACGCCCAGGATCATCCCCAGCCCCGCGGCGAAGATCACTTGCAGCACCAGCAGCGGTACCAGCGCCAACAACGCCATGCCGGGCAGCCGCCCGCTGATCAGCAGGAAGCCGAGGAACAACCCCAGGATGATCGCGAAATTGATCCCGGCATTGAGCAGCACGATGACCGGCAGGCAGATGCGCGGGAAGCTGATTTTCTTCAGCAGGTTGGCGTTTTCCAGGAACATGCTCTGGCTGCGCGTCGTGATCTCGGCGAACAGTCCCCAGGTCAGCAAGCCGGCGCACAGGTACACGCTATAGGCCAACCCGTCGTCCACGCCCGGCAAGCGGGCGCGCATGATGGTGGAGAAGATCACCGTGTAGACCAGGATCATCGACAGCGGATTGAGCACGGTCCACAAGGCACCGAACAGCGAGTTGCGATAACGCGCCTGAAACTCCCGTTTGACGCTGCCGAGGATGAAACCCCGGTAACTCCACAGCGATTGGTAAAGATTACGCAGCATTCAAACCGTCCTGCCGTATTGATCTTCGAAGCGGACGATGTCGTCCTCCCCCAGGTATTCGCCGCTTTGCACTTCGATGATCACCAGGTCAATCACGCCGGGATTCTCCAGGCGATGCTTGTGACCGGCAGCAATGAAGGTCGATTCGTTCTTGGCCACCAGGTGCGTGCCGGTGCCATTGTTGGTGACCTTGGCCATGCCTTCGACCACCACCCAGTGTTCATTGCGATGGTGGTGCATCTGCAGCGACAACTTGGCGCCGGGCTTGACCACGATGCGTTTGATCTTGAAGCGCGGGCCTTCCTCGAGCACGGTGTAGGTGCCCCATGGCCGGCTGACCGTACGGTGCAGGCGATAGGCTTCGTGCTCTTTGTCCTTGAGTTGCCTGGCCACCCGGCGCACATCCTGGGCGCGGTCGGCGTGGGCCACCAGCACCGCGTCGGCGGTGTCGACGATGATCAGGTTATCCACACCCACGGTCGCGACCAGACGGTTATCGCTCTGGACGAAGTTGTTGTGGCTGTCGATGAAAATCGACTCGCCAACTGCGCGGTTGTTTTGTGCATCCGCCGGTACCAGCGCAGCCACCGCACCCCAGGAGCCGATGTCGCTCCAGTCGAAACGGGCCGGCACGACGACCACCTTGTCGGAGCGCTCCATCAACGCGTAGTCGATGGAAATGTCCATGATTTCGCCAAACAGGGCCGATGACAGTTCCTGTTGCAGGCTCCCGGCGTTTTCCACTGCGGCGCTGGCGGCCATGCAGGTCTGCGTCTGCTCCAGCAAGGCGGGAGCATGGGTTTGCAGTTCGGCCAGCAGGCTGGCGACCGAGAAGCAGAACATCCCGGAGTTCCACAGGAAGTTGCCGCTTTCCACGTAATGCGTCGCGGTTTGCAGGTCGGGTTTTTCGACGAAGCGCCGCACGCGGGCAGCGCCTTTATCGTCCAGCGATGTGCCGGCTTCAATGTAGCCAAAACCGGTTTCCGGAGCGGTCGGCACGACACCGAAGGTCACCAGGTGACCGCGCCTGGCCAATGTCACGGCATGCTCGACCGCGTCCTTCAGCGCGTCGACATTGACGATCAGGTGGTCGGCGGGCATGACCAGCATGATCGCGTCGTCACCATGCAGGGCCTGCAGGGATAGGGCGGCGGCGGCAATGGCCGGCGCCGTATTGCGACCCGTCGGCTCCAGCAGGAAGTGCCCGCGATGCCGGCCCAGGTGCGCGTCCCGAAAGTGATCCTTGCTCTGGAAGTAGTACTCGCGGTTGGTCACCGTGACGATATCGCCCCAGCCGTCGAGCAGCTCCGCAGCACGCTGATAGGTCTTGCCCAGCAGCGACTGGCCGTCAGGCAAGGCCATGAACGGTTTGGGATGGCCTTCACGCGACACCGGCCACAACCTGGTCCCGGCACCGCCGGAGAGAATCACGGGAATCAGCATGGCCTACTCCTTGGCGACGCGTTTCATGTCCGCATCCATCATCATGCGGATCAAGGTATCCAGATCGGTTTTTGGTTTCCAGCCCAGCACACGCTGGGCTTTGGCCGGGTTGCCGAGCAGCACTTCGACTTCGGCCGGGCGGAAGAACGCCGGGTCGATCTTCACGTAATCGCGGTAGTTCAGGCCCACGTGATCGAAGGCGATCCGGCACATCTCGCGCACGGTGGTGGTGACGCCGGTGGCCACCACGAAGTCGTCGGGTTTGTCCTGTTGCAGCATCAGCCACATGGCTTCGACGTAATCCCCGGCAAAGCCCCAGTCGCGTTTGGCGTCGATGTTGCCCAGGAGCAGTTCCTGCTGCTTGCCCTGCTTGATGCGGGCGGCGGCGTCGGTGACTTTGCGCGTCACGAACTCGATGCCACGCAGCGGTGATTCATGGTTGAACAGAATGCCGCTGCTGGCGTGCAGGTTGAAGCTTTCGCGGTAGTTCACGGTGATCCAGTGGCCGTACAGCTTGGCCACACCATAAGGGCTGCGCGGATAGAACGGCGTGTTCTCGTCCTGCTGCTCGGCCTGGATCAGGCCGAACATTTCGCTGGTGGACGCCTGGTAGAAACGTGTATGCGGGCTGAACTGACGAATCGCTTCGAGCAGGTGGGTAACGCCCAGGCCGTCGACGATGCCGGTGGTCACCGGTTGATCCCAGGAGGCCGCGACAAAGCTTTGCGCGGCGAGGTTGTAGACCTCGTCCGGCGCCGACTTGATCACCGCGCGCTGCACTGAACAGGCATCGGCCATGTCGCCGTCCAGGTAGACGATGTCCGCCTCGACTCCCATCTCGCGCAGGCGCCAGCGCGAGTCGCTGCTGCGACGCGCCACCAGGCCGTGGACTTTGTAGCCCTTGTCGAGCAACAGTTTCGCCAGATAAGCGCCATCCTGGCCGGTGATACCTGTGATCAATGCACTTTTAGTCATTCTTGTCGTACTCGCTTCTCCCAGTCGGACAGGATCGCCCGCAGGGATTGTTGTGTTGTGATTTCAGGCTTCCATTCGGTGGTTTGGGCCAGCCTGGCAGGGCTGCCACACACCCGACGCTGATCCGCGCGGCGAAGGCGCGCAGGGTCCTGGACCAGTTGCAGGTCGACCTGGGCAAGATCTGCCAGCTGTTCGATCAAACTGCGAATGCTCTGCTCGCGCCCCGAGCAAATGTTGTAGACCTGCCCCGGCGTACCTTTTTCCAGCAAGGCCAGGTAGGCCGAGACCACGTCCCCGACATCGAGGAAATCGCGCGTGACGTCGATGTCCCCGACCTCCAGTTGTGGCCCTTGCAGGCCTTGCTTGATCCGGCAGATCTGACGTGCGGCGCTGGCGATGACGAAGCTGTCTTTCTGCCCGGTTCCGATGTGGTTGAACGGGCGGGCAACCAGTACGGGCCAGTCTTCGCTCAGGCCCCATTGCAGGCTCAGGAACTCTGCCGACAGTTTGCTCACGGCATATGGGTTGCGCGGGCAGGGTGGTTGCAATTCAGTGATGGGCAAATCGGCTTCAGTGACCTGGCCATAGACATCACCGGAGCTGACGTACAGGAACGTGCCGGTGAATCCGCGCGCCTTGAGGGCTTGCAGCAGGTTCAGGGTGCCCAGCAGATTGATGTTCAGGGTGCGCGCCGGATCACGAAAGGCCTCCGGGACGAAAGTCTGGCCCGCCAGGTGAATCACCGCATCGGGCATTTGCGGCCACAAGCCTTCGAGGCTTTCCGGTACGCCGAGATCGTAGCGGCAAGGAACAGGCAGAAGCTCCCATTCCGAGGCATCGGCCTGCAAACGCGATTGGATGTGTTGCCCTGTGAATCCAGTCAGGCCCGTGACAAACAGACGTTTTTTCAACAGCGACCCCCCGGTCATACATTTCATCCAGTCCTACAGACCTGATGGAAGGGTCTCACGAATCAACAGGATCGCTCGCAAAGACAGATGAAATGTTTGTTGTAGTTGTTTGGTGGTCAATCTGTGCCATTTGCTCGGCAATTTCAACAGGTCCAACCGTGACTGATCAGTTCTCGTCAGCGTAGCCTGATTTATTCTCGTCGGGCGGTTCACGGATCCTCAACGGATGTGGTTAGAATGCCCCTCGTCACGATTACCCGGGGTTCGGCAGCGTCGCTTCGAAACTGCGAGAAACTGACCACTAAAACAAGAACGAAGACGGGCAGGAAGACGATGGACGAGCGCCAGTAAACACTGACTCGAACCGTATCCTCCCCGTCATAGCGTGAAGCTGCCGGGATGGCGGCGTCACCGTGGGATGCCATGAATTTCATTCTTTACTCCGACGTCAACGACAGCTCCATCAGCCAGAGTCTCGGCCGTCCCGAGTACAGTTACTACTTCGTGCTCAAGGCGTATCGACCGCTGTTCGAAAGCCTCGGACCGGTGTATGTGGTGTCATCGGCCGCCGAGGTCGACCCGCTGTATCGGCAGTTGCAGCAGGCCGGTCAGGACTGCCTGTTCATTTCGTTCGCGCCACCGCACAAGACCCCCACCGACTTGCAATGCCCGATGGCGTGCGTGGTCGCCTGGGAGTTCGACACCATTCCTGCCGAGCACTGGGACAACGATCCGCGTCAAGACTGGAGCCACACACTGGCACGCCTGGGGCGGGTGATCACCTTGTCCACCCACACCGCCGAAGCCATCCGCCGGACCCTGGGCGACGACTTCCCGGTGCTGGTGTTGCCGACGCCTTTGTGGGAACGCTTCGCCGGCATCCGCCAGCAATATCCCGGTACTCCGGTGAACGCGGGTGCTACGTTGCAGATCAAGGGTTGCATCCTGGACAGCCGCTCGATGGGGTTGTCCGCCGATGGCCTGATCGCGCCGCTCATCGAGCAACCACCAGAGGAAATCGTCGAGCCGGAACCAGAGCCGGAACTGGAACCGGTACCGGAACCAGCGCCACCGTTGACCCCGCGGCGACGCCTCTTCATCACCAAGCATTACCTGCGCGAAGCCTGTCGAGCGTTTTCGAATGAGAGTGAGCACTCGACGCTGTTCCTGCTTAAACACAACCTGCTGTTGTGGTACCGCGAAGCCGTTCGCGATCTGGTGCCGGATGCCGTTCGTCCATGGCTGGCCAGATTTCGCACGCCTCAACCGTTGCCGGTTGAACCTGCCGTCAGCGAAGCGCCCGCGCCGGATGCGCCTGCTATCAGCCAAGCCCCTTCGCAGGACGAGCATCCACAAGCGGCTTTCCCCGACACCAGCCAAACGGTGGAAATCGAGGTCGATGGCGTCATCTACGTGAGCGTGTTCAACCCCGATGACGGGCGCAAGAACTGGCACCACCTGATCACGGCGTTCTGCTGGGCGCTGCGTAATGTGCAAGATGCCACGCTCGTGTTGAAGATGACCCAGAACGACCTGTCGACCTATTACGTCGAGCTCATCACCTTGCTGTCCCAACTCTCGCCCTTCGCCTGTCGCGTGGTGGTCATGCACGGTTATCTGCAGGACGAACAGTTCGCCCGGCTCTATGGCGCGGCGAGTTACTACGTCAACGCTTCACGCTGCGAAGGCCTGTGCCTGCCGCTGATGGAGTTCATGTCCTGCGCCCGGCCTGTCATCGCCCCGAACCACACGGCGATGCGCGACTACATCGACGAGCGTGTGGCCTTCGTCGTCAAGTCCAGCCAGGAACCGACGATCTGGCCGGAAGATGCGCGCATCCTGTACCGCACCTTGCGCCACCGTCCGGACTGGGGCTCGTTGAAAATGGCTTATGAGAACAGCTACGCGATGGCAAAGTACCAGCCGGACGCCTGGCAGGCCATGGCCGACGCGGCCAGCGAACGCATGCACGAATATTGCAGCTTCGCCCCGGTGCAGCAGCGACTGGCGCTGTTCTTCAAACAGGAACCTGCCCGTGACGCCGTGCCGGTGGTTGCTGAAACGGGGGCTGCATCGTGCTGATCATCATTCATTCGGAAACCAACAAGAGCAACATCCAGCAGAACCTGGGGCGGCCCGAGTACAGCTATTACTTCGTCCTCAAGGAATTTCGCCCGGTGCTTGAACGACTGGGGCAGGTGATCGAGGTCAGCAACCCGGACGAACTGGTCGATCGGCTGTATTTCGATTGCCTGAGCCGGGGCGAAGACTGCGTGTTCCTGTCCTTCTCCCCGCCGCATCGCACGCCGGTCCACTACGCGTGCCCGACGATTCCGGTGTTCGCCTGGGAGTTCAGCACCATTCCCACCGAGAGCTGGCAGGGCGAACCGCGGCATGACTGGCGGACGGTGCTGGGCACCAGCGGGACGGCGATCACCCACTCCAGTTTTACCGTGAATGCCGTGCGCGATGTTATGGGCCCCGATTACCCGATCAGCGCTATCGCGGCGCCTGTCTGGGACCGTTTTGCCGCCCGTGGCGAGCCTCTGGACAAGCGTCCGGTCGTGGGCCCGACGCGTCTGAACCTGCGCGGGCTGTTGATCGACAGTCGCACCACGGACTTGCGTCCCTACGGCCCCGAACGCTTGCGCGAGGGCACACCGATCGCCTTCGACCAGCCGCCGCGCGACTGTGAGCTGCTGCTCGAAGGCGTGGTCTACACCTCGGTGTTCAATCCTTACGATGGGCGCAAGAACTGGAAGGACATGATCAGTGCGTTCTGCACTGCCTTTCGCGACACGCCCGACGCGACCCTGGTGCTCAAGCTCACGCACCATGACATCGCCAACGCGCTGAACGACATGCTGCACCACGTCTACAAGAATCAGTCCTACCAATGCCGCATCGTGCTGATCCACGGCTATCTGTCCGACATCGACTATGAGCGTCTGGTCGAGGCCACCAGCTACGTGGTCAACTGCTCCTACGGCGAAGGGCAGTGCCTGCCGTTGATGGAGTTCATGTCCTGCGGCAAGCCGGCGATTGCGCCGCTGAACACCGCCATGGCCGACTACATCGACCGTGACAACGCGTTTATCGTCGACAGTACCGACGAACTGACATCCTGGCCCCACGATCCTCGCGCAGCGTATCGTACCCTGCGTTACGTCACGGATTGGGACTCGCTGTGCACGGCATTTTCCACCAGCCATGACGTCGCCAGACAGGACGTCGAGCGCTATCAACGGATGTCGGCCCATGCCGTGCGCAGCCTGCAGGGATTCTGCAGCCAGGCCGTTGCCGAGCTGCGCCTGAAGGCGGTGTTCGAGCAATTGCTGCAACGGCGTGAAGCAAACTGCGCACAAGCGTCGGGCACATGATTCGGCGCCTGCTTGCGAAGTTGCGGCCCGCACCGGTAGCGGTCGCCCCACCAGAAGCGCGAGTCTCGCCCAGGGACATCGGTTTGTACGATGCCCTGCTCGACGGCTGGTTTCTCGGCGACAGCGGCGAATTGCTCAAGGGGTTTGCCATCACCGCCGACGACACCTTGCTGGATGTCGGTTGCGGTGAAGGCGTGGCGACCTTGTTCGCGGTCCGCCAGGGCGCTTCGGTGATCTTCACCGACAGTGAACACGACAAGGTCCGCGAGCTTGCCCGGCAAGTGGCGGCTCAATCGGACAAACCGAACCTGGGGCTGGTCAGCAACAGTTTGCCGCTGCCATTGGCCGACGGCTGCGCCAGCAAAATCGTGTGCATGGAAGTGCTGGAACACATCGATCAGCCAGAACCCTTCATGGCCGAACTGGTGCGCATGGGCCGTCCCGGCGCGCTGTACCTGCTGAGCGTACCGTCCCCGGTGGGCGAGCATTTGCAGAAAGGCATCGCCCCGGCCAGCTATTTTCAATCGCCCAATCACGTGCAGATTTTCAGCCCCGAGCGATTCGCCGCGCTGGTGGAAGACGCTGGCCTGGTCATCGAGCATCGCCAGGCCACCGGGTTTTTCTGGGTCATGGGCATGATTTTTTTCTGGGCCAGTGAACGTGCCGCTGGGCGCGATCTGGGGGGGGCGGTTCGCGACCGGATTCAGGCGCCGTATCCGCCGCTGATGGAGAGCTGGGCGAAAACCTGGCAGGACTTGCTGGCCCAGCCCGACGGGTTGGCGATCAAGCAGATGCTGGACCGGTTCATGCCCAAGAGCCAGGTGATCATTGCTCGCAAACCTCATGTCCAGGAGGGTGCATGAGTAACGAAAAACGGATCATGGACATCGAGTTGCTGCGCGGCATTGCGGTGCTTGGCGTGCTGTTTCATCACCTGCAGGACAGCCTGTTCGCGGCGGCTGTGCCGTTGTTGCAGGCCATCACGCTGTACAGCCAGCCGTGGTGGGGCGTGGATCTGTTTTTCGCGATCTCGGGCTTTGTCATTGCCCGCAGCCTGATCCCGGGCTTGCGCCGCTGCACCACGCGTCAGGAGTATTGGCAACAGACGCGCAATTTCTGGTTGCGCCGGGCCTTTCGTTTGCTGCCGTCGGCCTGGTTATGGCTGGCGCTGATGTTGCTGGCGTGCCTTTTTCTCAACCGCTCCGGCGCGTTCGGCACCCTGCACGCGAACCTTCAGGCGACCCTGGCCGGCATCGCCCAGTACGCCAACTTCCGCTTTGCCGACAGTTTTTATCGCTACGAGTACGGCACCAGTTTCGTGTACTGGAGCCTGTCGCTGGAGGAGCAGTTCTACCTGCTGTTTCCGCTGATGATCGTGCTGTTTCGCAAGCACCTGGTGTGGGCGTTGCTGGCGCTGGTTGCGCTGCAATTGTTGACCTTGCGCACGCCGATCCTGATGGTGGTGCGCACCGACGCGCTGGCCCTTGGCGTGCTGTTGGCGATGTGGAGCGTGCAGCCTTCGTACCGGCATTGGGAGCCGACTTTCCTGCGTCGCCCCTGGGCCGGCTTGTCGGCATTGGTCGGGATTGCATTGGTGCTCGGTTTCATGGCGACGGACCGTTTCACCTTTACCCATTACCGGATCGGTGTGATTGCGCTGTTGTGCGCGCTGCTGGTGTGGATCGCGTCCTACAACCGCGATTACCTGATGCCCAAGGGAACGTTCAAGAACGTGATGACCTGGGTCGGCAGTCGTTCCTACGGGATTTACTTGATCCATATCCCGGCCTACTTGCTGGTTCGTGAGTTCATTTTCCGTTTACAGGCTGCCGGGCTGCCCAGTCCGGCTGGTCATCCGATTCTGATGTTGCTGATGGCTGGGGGCCTGATCGTGCTGCTGAGCGAACTCAACTATCGCTTCATTGAAATGCCCATGCGCAACCGCGGTGCCTCGCTGGTCAAACGCCTGGGCACCTCCCGAACAGCCGTCCCATCCTCTGGAGCCACCTCATGCTGAGCCTTTTGAAGAAACTCACGGCGGGCACGCCCGCGCCTGCGCAGGCAGAGACACCGCCCGCAGCGCCAGTGGCGGAGAAGGTCGACCCCTACATGCTCGGCCTGCACGATGCGATGCTCAGCGGCTGGTTCAATCAGCAGACCGGCGAACTGTTCACCGGATTCCCGGTGACCCCCGAAGACACACTGCTGGATGTCGGCTGTGGCGACGGCGGCAACGTGCATTTCTGCGGGATGCGCGGGGCGAAGATCATCATCGCCGATATCGATGCGGCCAAGGTCGAGGCGACCCGCCAGCGCCTGGGCGATACACCGGCCCGGGACGTCGAATGCCATGTCACCGACTGCAACCCGCTGCCGATAGCCGATGCGACCGCCACGCGGGTGGTGTCTACCGAGGTCATCGAACACGTGGACGATCCGGCGCAGTTCCTCGCTGAACTGGTGCGCGTCGGCAAACCGGGCGCGTTGTATCTGCTGAGCGTCCCGCATCCCAGCTCCGAAGACCTGCAGAAAGATATCGCGGCGGCCGAGTATTTCCAGAAGCCCAACCACATCCGCATCATCAGCGAAGAGCAGTTCAAGGCGATGGTCAGCGATGCCGGCCTGGAAGTGATCAGCCACAGCCAGTACGGATTCTACTGGTCGATGTGGATGCTGTTGTTCTGGGAAGCCAAGGTCGATTTCAGCAACCCGGACCATCCGCTGCTCAACCACTGGGCGGATACCTGGCAGGCGATCCTGGCTTCGCCACGGGGTGCACAGATCAAGCAGGCGCTGGATGCGGTGGTGGCGAAAAGTCAGGTGATCATTGCGCGCAAACCCTGATTAGCCACCTGTGTGAGCGACGGTCTTCACCAGGCCGTCCGGCACCGCCATGCGGTGCCGATCCGGTTGGCGGCCCATTATTGGCTGGAGCGAACGGCCCCACCATCAATCAACAGGTTCTGCCCGGTCAGGTAGCCCGCATGGCTGCTGCAAACGAAGGCACACAGCGCACCGAACTCCTCGGCTGAGCCGAAGCGCTTGGCAGGAATTTCGCTGCGGCATTGGTCAAGGAATACCTCACTGTCTTGCCCCAGCTCCTGGGCAGCAGCGACCAGGTTGTCACGCAGTCGATCAGTGTCGAACGAGCCCGGTTGCAGGTTGTTGATCGTCACATTGCGACTGGCAATGTTTTCTTGCCGGGCAAGCCCTGCGATAAACCCCGTCAGACCACTGCGCGCGCCGTTGGACAGACCCAGGCTTTCGATAGGGGACTTCACGGCACTCGACGTGATGTTGATGATTCGACCAAATCCACGTGCCGCCATACCGTCTACCGTGGCCTTGATCAACTCGATAGGCGTCAGCATGTTGGCATCCAGCGCCTTGAGCCAGGCGTCGCGATTCCATTCGCGGAAATCCCCGGGGGGAGGGCCACCCGCGTTGTTGATCAAGATATCGAAATGCTCATGGGCCGTGAGCGCTGCCGCCCGACCCTCGGGCGTCGAAATGTCTCCGGCGACGGTGATGACCGTCACCTCAGGATTGATCGCCCTGAGCTGACGGGCTGTTTCATTCAGCGTCTGTTCGCCCCGTGCGGTGATCACCACGTTCACGCCTTCGTTAACGAGCGCCTGTGCGCAGGCTTTACCCAGACCTTTGCTGGCGGCGCATACCAGTGCCCAGCGTCCTGCTATTCCCAGATTCATGTGCGTTTTCCTGAAAGAAGGAAGTTCGAAGAAAGTGCTTGCCTGCTCATGCATGATCCAGCGTTGCAGACAGGTTCGGCGATCGGGTACTGATGCCCATGAAGCGCCGCACGCGTTCTCCTTCGGCATCGCATCGTATGGTTTGCGGTGCGGCATCCAGTTGGATATTGCCGTTCTCCATGAAGACGACCCGGTCGGATATCGACATGGCAAAGTCCATTTCGTGGGTCACGATCAGCATGGTCATGCCTTCCTTGGCCAGGTCGCGGATCACGTTCAGCACGTCGTTGACCAGTTCCGGGTCGAGGGCCGAGGTCGGCTCGTCGAACAGCATGATCTGCGGCTCCATCGCCAGGGCTCGAGCGATCGCCACGCGCTGTTGCTGCCCGCCGGAGAGCTGGTGCGGGTACTTGTGGGCATGGGCCAGCAGGCCGACCTTGTCCAATAGCGCATAGGCTCGATGTTCACTCAGCTCGCCCGGCTGGCCGTGGTAACGCGGTGCCAGCGTGACGTTGTCGAGAATGGTGCGGTGCGGGAACAGGTTGAAGTTCTGGAACACCATGCCGATGTGCCGCACGCCTTTGCGCAGGCGGGAGCTGTTGGGTTTGTCCGACGCTTCGATGAATTTTTCACCGAACAACAGAATGTCGCCGGTATCGATGGTTTCCAGGCCGTTGACCGTGCGAATCAGCGACGTCTTGCCGGAGCCGGATGGCCCGATGATCGAGACCACCTGGCCATATTCGACATTCAGGTCGATACCCATCAGCACCTTGTGGGTGCCATAGCTCTTCTGGATGTTCTTCAATTGCAGGATGGGCGACGCGTTGTTGCCGGCGGCTTTGCGCGCAGTGTCGGGCAACGCTTCGGCGCTAGCCCTGAACCGGTCGATGGTGGCCGTGTCGAGTGTGTGCGGCTTGCGGAAGTTCAGGTCCAGGTAGCGCTCCAGGCGCTGCAGGAAATAACCGAACACGGTGACGATCAACACGTAATAGACGCCTACCGCTGCCAGGGTTTCCATGACCAGGAAGTTGGTGGCGTAGAGGCGTTGGCCGACCGTGAGGATTTCGGTCAGGGAGATGACCGAGACCAGCGAGGTCAGCTTGACCACCGTGATGTATTCATTGATCAGTGTGGGCAGCGAAATACGGAAAGCCTGGGGGATCACGATCAGGCGTTGCATGCCGAACAGGCCGACACCCAGCGCGCGCCCGGCTTCCTTCTGGCCCTTGGCTACGGAAATCAGGCCGCCACGATGGATTTCCGCCATGTACGCAGCTTCCGTAACCACCAGGGCCAGCAACCCTGCGTAGAAGGGGTTGGACAGAATCGGTCCGCTACCGGGAAACAATTGCGGCAGGTTGTAGACGAAGACCACCAGCACCAGCAACGGGATGCTGCGGAAGAACCAGATGTAGACCGCTGCGGGAATGCGCAACAAGGGCGTTTGGGACAGCTTGGCCGTGGCCAGGACAAAACCCAGCAGCATGCCGATGAACCAGGCCAAAGCACTGAGCTGGACCACCGTGACGCAGGCCTTCCAGAAGTCCGGCAGGGAGAACAGGGATAAGAAATACGACCAATCGAATTGCATGGGGCACCTCGATCTGCCGCCCCGGTGCAGGGGAGGCAGATGACCAGACTACAAGGACAGGTTCTTAGTTGGCAGTCGGCTCTTCCAAGCCATATTTCTGGAGAATTGCCGCGTATTCACCGCTCTTTTTGCTCTCCTCGAAGGCCTTTTGCACGGCCTGGTAGGTTTCGTCGTTACCCTTCTTGACGAAGATGCCCAGGGTTTGCTGATAAATCGGATGCTCGGTGGTGATCACTACCCGGCCATTGGTCTTTTCCGCGATCATTTTTGCCGCGCCAGCGATTTCAACCTGGGCCTGAATGTTCTTGGACAACAGGGCCTGGGTCACTTCGGGTGCCGAGGGGTATTCGCTGACGGTGATCGCGCCTTTGTTGTTCGGCACGCAGTATTCATCGGACAGCTTGCGGAATTCCTTGACCCAGGTAGTGCCCTGTTCCAGGCCCAGTTTCAGGCCGCACAGGTCTTCAGGCTTCTTTGCATTGATCTCGCTGCCCTTGGGCACCATGACCGCGGCACCGGTGTTGGCATAGGCGATGGTCTGGGCCTGGGTCTGGCGCTCTGGTGTGATGTACATGCCGGAAATGACCGCGTCGTACTTGCCGGAGTTCAAGCCGAGGATCAGGCTCGGGAACTTGGTGTCGACGAACTCCACCTTGGCGTTCATGTGCTTGGCCAGTGACGTTGCCAGTTCGGGGTCGGAACCCACCACATTCTTGTCCTTGTCATAGGATTCGAAGGGCGGGTAGGTGATCTCCATGCCGACCTTGAACGTGTCTGCCGCGGCCATGCTCACCGAGGCGCCGAACATGCCGGCTGCCAATACAGCCAGGCTCAAAAGGTTTTTCTTGTTGTTTTGCATGATGTGCTGACTCCGGCGTAGGTAGGGGTTTAGCTGAAAACTTCAATCAGGACGGTTGCGCCTGATTTTTCAAATGTCCGAAACTGGCGGGCTTGCGTGCCTTGCCTGGCAGTTGAACGTCCCCGTTGGCCACCCTCTGGCGCAGATACTGATAGGTCTGCAGCGCCTGGCCATACATGTGTTCGCCGATAGTTATTTCTTCGTAGTCGTTGCCTGCCTGGGCGAATCCGGGCAGCGGTCTGATCTGGGTGTGATAGTCGCAGGCGTAAAACAGCGGAAAGGAATAACGCTCCTCCTTCACGCTGCGCACCCGGTGCGCGGTGGCAACGAAAGCGCCTGACGTCATCACTTCCAGCATGTCGCCGATGTTGACGACAAAGGCATCGGCAATCGGTGGTGCATCGATCCATTGGCCAAGACTGTTCATCACCTCAAGGCCCGGTTTGTCGGCCAAAAGGATGGTGAAGCACTCGTAATCAGTATGGGCGCCAAGCCCCGGTGCGTCATGGGCGGCACCGTCGAAGGGGTAGTGGATCAGGCGCAGCTTGGACGGCGGACGGGTAACCAGGCTGTCGAAATAGTTTTCTTCCAGGCCCAGGGTCAGGGCGAAGCCGCCGAACAAGCGCCGGCCCAAGGCAAAGATGGCTTCATAGTAGGCCTGCACCGACGCCTTGAAACCTTGCAGCTGTGGCCAGTCGTTGGGCCCCAGCAACGGGGTGTTGGCCAGCACCAACGGGTCATCGGCCGGGACTTCGAAGCCGACGTCGAAGGCTTCCTTGTGGTCCGGCTTGCCCTTGGAATAGACCTCTTCGCCTTCGGGCACAAAGCCCTTGTGGGTTTGCGAGGTGCCGATGTAGTGGCGCATCTTGGCGTCCAGGGGCTGGTCGAAATAGTCCTTGGCCGCCTGGCGCAGGTTGGCGATCAGTTGCGGGTCGATACCGTGATCGGTGATATAGAGGAACCCGACCTCGCTGGCGGCGCGCCCCAATTGTTCGGCCACGGCCAGACGGTGTTCCAGTTCAAAGCTGAACAGACCGGCGATGTTGACCACCGGAATGCTATTGAAGTTGGCTTTGTGTGTGTCAGTGCTTGCACTGTTGTTTTTGTTGTCAGGCATGACGCATCGGCTCCCTAAGGATGGCTTGAATGGCTGAAACGGTCGAAGTGTTCACGCTCGGTCTGGCCCATCCACACGTTCAATGACCACAGGTCGGCGACCGGGACATTGGTGAAGGGCAAGTGATGCAGGTAGCCGTCGGCGCCGAATTCCGGGGTCAGGGTGCTGACCTGATAGCCGCGGGCTTGCTGCGAACGCCAGATGCTTTCCCAGTGCTGCTGATGGAAGGCCAGTTCCCTGGCATATTCGGGAGCCGCCGGGTGCGGAACCTGCGGTCCCTGGTCATAACCGACCCGGGCCTGGATATGGTGCACCCGCTCGATGAAAGCGCTCAGGTCATCGGCCGGGTCATTCAACAGGCGCTCGCAGGTCACCACCCAATGGCTGATGTCACTGGTGAACAACAGATCGGGCAGTTGCCGGATCAACTCCAGGGTCACCCAGGGGTTGAACAGCGACCGCGAGCGGTGGGTTTCGAAACTGCAGACCTGGCCGTGCTTGCGCGCCAGATCCAGCGCCTGGCCGAAAAACTCCACTTGTTGTGGCAAGGACCAGCGGTCATTGCCCGCCAGCACGTTGACGAAGCGTGGGCCGAGTTCGGCGGCCCAGGCGAGTTTCCGGTCGAGGTCATCGAGGTGGACGACAGGCGTTGCCGACTGCTCCGGCAGCACGTCGTACGCGGTGAAGACCGTGCTGATATAGCCCAGGCGATTGGCCCGCAGAAAGGCGCCAAACTCGATCCGTTCACGGGCGTCCAGTGGCAGGCGTGCCTCCATGCCATCAAAGCCCGCTTGCAGCAACTCCTCGAGCGCCTGAGCCTTGCTGGCGGTATAGCCCCACAGCGTGCGGAAAATTTCCAGCTTCATCGGTGATCCTCAAAAATCCCAAGGCCTACTGCAAATGCACTTCGACGGCGCCAGGCTGCCAAGAGGCTGGTTCGCTGTGGAGTCGATGTTAGGCACAGGCCGCGCACTGAAAGAATCTGAAAGTTCAAATGAATACTTCAGGCTTTCATTAACAAATAGCTAGCTACTTATCCCGTTGACCAGGAGGGGTTTTGAGGGCGAGTACGTGTCTACGTTGGCTATTAGCGAGGGATGCCATTGTTACGGCATCATTTTGAAGACTCCCAAGCGACTTCATGGAAGGTGAGGCGCGAACTTTCATCACTTCACGCCATACATTCGCCATAGATGACCTCATGTCATCCATCCCTTGAAAATCCATCCTTTGTCAGGTCCCTGTGTCGCGCTCTCTAATGCCGAAAAGCTGAGTGGCCCAGATCACTCATTTCAACAATAAAAGCTCTTCAGGAGATTGTATGCACAGTGGTCCCACCCTATTGCTGGTGTTGTTTTGCGCCATCATTCTGATCGTTTTTCTCATCGTCAAAGTTCGTGTCCACGCATTCCTGGCCTTGACCGCAGCGAGCTTTGTGGTCGGCACCGGTTCAGGCATGCCACTGGCGCAAATTGCCTCTTCCTATGAAAAAGGTGTCGGTGGAACACTCGGGTTCCTGGCAACGATCATTGGCCTTGGCGGCATACTCGGCAAGATGCTTGAAGAGTCCGGTGGTGCGGAGCGCATTGCCCAGACGCTATTGAGCGCCCTGGGTAAAGAGCGTGCCTCATGGGCCATGATGCTTGTAGGGTTTATCGCGGGCATACCGGTGTTCTTCGAGGTTGGATTCGTTCTGCTGATTCCCCTGATCTATGTGGTCGCCAAAGAGACCCGGATCAACCTTCTGTACCTGGGCGTGCCCTTGGCCGTGTCGCTGATGGCGGTTCATTGCATGTTGCCCCCGCACCCTGCCGCCATGGCCATCACCGGGTTGCTGGGCGCCGATGTCGGCAAGGTTATCGTGTATGGCCTCATTATCGCGCTGCCTACCGCCATCATTGCCGGGCCGCTGTGGATCAAGCTGGTCTGCAAGAGTGAAGCGCCTGACGCTCAAGAAGCTTTTCTGGAAGAACATTGCGTTGACAGCGCGACCCGGGACTTGCCAGGCCTTGGCTTGACGCTGATGACCATCCTGTTGCCACTTCTGCTGATGGTCGGCAAAAGTCTTGCAGCCGGACTGCCTCATGACTCCGTGCTCTTCAGCATCGTTTCATTCCTGGGGACGCCGCTGATAGCACTGTCCATTGCTGTGGTATTCGCTTACTGGGCACTGGGTTTGCGCCGCGGCTTATCAATGCCTGATTTGCTCAAGCACACTCAGAAGAGCTTTCCTGCGCTGGCCAGCATTCTGCTGATCATCGGTGCCGGTGGGGCATTCAACGGCATCCTGGTCGACAGCGGCGTGGGTAATGCGCTGTCCGGTTCGTTGACGCAATTGAACATGAATCCCATCGTCCTGGCGTGGTTGGTGGCAGGCTTGATGCACTTCGCCGTCGGTTCAGCGACGGTGGCAATGATCAGCGCCGCCGGCATGGTGATGCCGATGCTGAGCGCTCATCCAACCGTGAGTAAGGAAATTATCTGCATTGCCATCGGTGCCGGCGCCATTGGCTGGACCCATGTGACGGACTCTGCCTTCTGGGTGGTCAAGGAGTACCTGGGTGTCTCGCTAGCCGAAGCGTTGAAGAAGTTCACCTCGGCCACCGTACTGGCTTCATTGATTGCGCTGGGGCTGACCCTGCTGCTGTCGCAATTCGTTTGATCTCACCCGTATTTTCATCCTGATTATTTAAAGGGACCACGTCATGATTTTGGGAAGACCCCTTGAAAGCTGGTACGCCAGTTATCCTTTGATTCGCGATCTGGTCGCGCTGCAAGAAACCACTTGGTTCAACCCTGCCGTGGCGCCGGTCGCGGAATCGATTGGCGATGTGGGGTTGACGGCCGAAGACGTCGCCGATGCCAGCGCGCGACTGGTGCGTTTTGCTTCTTACCTGCAGCGAGCGTTTCCGGAAACGCAATGCAGTGGTGGCATTATCGAATCGGACATTCTGCCCGTGCCTCAACTGCAGCAGTTGCTTGGCGAGCGCTACGGTCAGGCACTGGAAGGGGCGCTGTGGCTCAAGCGCGACAGCCATCTGCCGATTTCGGGCTCGATCAAGGCGCGTGGTGGTATCTATGAAGTGCTCAAGCATGCCGAAGACCTGGCGTTGGCCGCGAATCTGTTGACGCTTGACGACGACTACGCCGTGCTGGACAGCGATAAGGCGCGGGCCTTTTTCGGCCAATACAAAATAGCCGTCGGCTCGACCGGCAACCTTGGCATGTCCATCGGCATCATGGGGGCGGCATTGGGTTTCCAGGTGACCGTGCATATGTCGGCGGATGCGCGGCAATGGAAGAAAGACAAGTTACGCTCACACGGCGTTACCGTTGTTGAGTACTCCTCCGATTACAGCGTGGCCGTTGCGCAAGGCCGCCAACAAGCGGAGTCCGATCCAGCCTGCCATTTTGTGGACGATGAAAACTCGGTCAACCTGTTCCTGGGCTACTCGGTGGCTGGTGAGCGCCTGAAAAAGCAATTGGCAGCGGCTGACATCACCGTGGATGCGCAACATCCATTGTTTGTCTATCTGCCCTGTGGGGTAGGTGGCGCGCCTGGCGGCGTGGCCTTCGGCCTGAAGCTGGCCTTCGGCGATGCTGTCCATTGCATCTTCGCCGAGCCCACACACTCGCCATGCATGATGCTGGGCGTCTATACCGGCCTGCACGACGAAGTGAGCGTGCAAGACTTCGGCATCGACAACGTGACGGCTGCTGACGGCCTCGCCGTCGGACGCGCTTCAGGTTTTGTCGGCAAGGCCATGCAGCGCTTGCTTGATGGTTTCTACACGGTCAGCGACGAGGAAATGTACAGTCTGCTGGCACTGATGGAGCGCAGCGAAGGTATGCGCCTGGAGCCATCCGCGCTCGCCGGTGTGCCCGGCATTGCCAGAGTCCATGCCGACCGGCAGGGCTACCTGGCCCGCGCGCGCCTGGACAGCCAGGCCATGACGCAAGCCACCCATCTGGTGTGGGCAACGGGCGGCAATATGGTGCCTTGCGAGGAGATGGACGCTTATCTGGCCAAGGGCCGTGAATTGCTCGCCAACGGCTGATCGGGCCTGAATGGAGCGCAATGGCCTGGCCTCGACAGAGTCATCGCCGATTTAAGCGTAAACCGAATGTGGCAAGATGAACGTCTTGCCACATTCGGTACGTTTGACCGCTGCAAAGGCGTACAACGCAAAGCGGCTTTTGGGTTTGAGGGAAAACTGTCGTGCTCAACCTTCCTCCTCGTATCAGCTCCAGGCTCAACAGCAGCCAGTTTGCAAACCTTCACACCTTTTTGGTTGCCGCCCGTCATCTGAGCTTTACCCGTGCGGCGCAGGAACTGTGTTTGACTGCAAGCGCCGTGAGCCACCGTATAAGTCGGCTGGAAACCGCGTTATCGATGAAACTGTTCCAGCGCCTGACCCGGCAGGTCAGCCTGACCGACGAAGGCGAGCGTATCTTCGAAATACTCCAGAATGCGATGGGAGAATTGTCCGAGGCACTTGAGCAATCGTCGCAGGCGGAAATTGCCGGCTCGATCGCGCTCTATGTAAGGCCTTCCATCGCCCAATGCTGGCTGGTTCCGAGGCTGGCTGACTTTATTGAGCGTTATCCTCTGGTGTCACTGGACCTGCGGACAGGCAATGACAATGTCGATTTTCGAACCCGTAAAATCGACCTGGCCCTGTACTATGCCAATGGCGAGTTTCCCGGGCTGACGAGCCATCGGTTGATGCGCGAACGGCTGGCCCCCGTGTGCAGTCCTGACTATGCGCGACGCCATCGCCTGGAGGAGAACCCGGACAACCTGAGGTACTGCACAACCTTGCATGACTCCCTGGCCTGGGATCATGCGGCTTATGATGCCGAGTGGACGCTTTGGGCAGAGCAACACAACCTGCTCGCGGCACTTCCCAAGCGTAGCTTGACCTTCGATCGCTCTGATTTGAGTGTGACGGCAGCCATGAACCACGCCGGCATTGCGATTGGCCGTCAGCAGCTTGTGCAGAAGCGAGTTGATCGCGGCGAGCTCGTTCTGCCGCTCGCTGAATTCAGCCGCTCAGGCCACTACGATTATTATCTGGTTCACCCACCGCTCGGAACTGTTCCCAAGCGATTGCTGGTTTTCATGAACTGGCTACGAGAATGCGCGCGTCAATCATCACCCCTGGATGAGAACGACGACCTGTTCTGATGCGGCATGCGTACATGTGGGTGGTCAGGCCCGCCTCCAGTTGGTGAAGCCGCCGCTATCTTGCGCCACGCCTGAGTCAAATATGCAGATAGGGAAGTCACCGGGGGAGGAAGGTGCCCAACGACGCCGTTTGTCATCAAATGTGACGGCGCTGTCGTTTGATGAGACGCGCTCGGAAAGCCTGCAGCTTACATTCCAGTCAACGTAATTGCCGCAGTGCACCCAGAACGCTGATTGGAGAAAAAAAGCATGGCTCAAGTCGTACGATTTTATGAAACCGGTGGTCCCGAGGTTCTTCGTTTTGAAGAGGTTGAGGTTGGCGAGCCCGGTCCTGGTGAGGTTCGACTTCGCCACGTAGCGGTCGGTCTCAACTATGCCGACACCTACTTTCGCAATGGCACTTACCCGATCCCGATGCCCAATGGCATCGGCGTTGAAGCTGCCGGTGTGGTGGAGGCAGTGGGCGAGGGCGTGAGCAATGTGGTGGTCGGGGATCGGGTCACCTATACCGGCTTTACCAACACCCTCGGCGCCTACAGCACCGAGCGCCTGATCCCGGCTGCGCCGTTGATCAAGCTGCCGGAAAACATCTCTTTCGAGACAGCGGCGGCCATGACCATGCGCGGGCTTACCTCGGCGTACCTGATGCGTCGCATCTATGACTTCAAGGCCGGTGACAGCATCCTGCTGCATGCTGCCGCCGGTGGTGTCGGCCTGATCGTTTCGCAGTGGGCCAAGCTGCAAGGCCTGAAGGTGATCGGCACCGTGTCCAGCGAGGCCAAGGCTGAGCTCGCCCGTGCTCATGGTTGCGATCATGTGATCAATTACAGTCATGAGGATGTGGCCAGGCGCGTGCGTGAATTGACCGACGGCGTGGGTGTCAACGTGGTGTTCGATAGCGTTGGCAAGAGCACGTTCGAGGGCTCGCTGGACTCTCTCAAACGTCGTGGCCTGATGGTCTGCGTCGGTACTGCATCCGGTCCGATTCCACCCTTCAGTCCAGCGCAGCTGGCGATGAAAGGCTCGCTGTTCATGACGCGTCCGGCACTGGCAGATTACATCGCCGACCCGGCAGAAAAGGCTGACCTGGCCGGTGAACTGTTCGGCCTGGTCGGGAGCTGCAAGATCAAGATCGGGATCAACCAGCATTACTGCTTGCAGGACGCCGTGCAGGCTCACCGTGATCTGGAGTCGCGCAAGACCACTGGCTCATCGATTTTCGTCATCTGAGGAGGTCTGTCGCCATGCAAGTCGAACAACTCACCTGCAGCATTGGCGCAGAGCTGACGGGCGTCAACCTTGCCGATGCAGTCCATGACGACGGCCTGTTCGCCGAGATCCGCGTCCAGTTGCTCAAGCATCGCGTGCTGTTTTTGCGCGACCAGGACATCAGTCGCGCCGAGCATGTGGCCTTTGCCCAACGCTTCGGTGAACTGGAGGGTCACCCGGTCATCGGCAGCCACCCGGATTATCCTGGCCTGGTGCAGGTCTACAAGAATCCGGACAGCCCGATCGACCGTTACGAGAACTCCTGGCACACCGACGCCACCTGGCGCGAGGCGCCGCCGATGGGCAGCGTGCTGCGATGCCTGGAGTGCCCGCCAGTCGGTGGTGACACCATGTGGGCCAACATGGTGGAGGCTTACAAGCATCTGCCAGACGAGATTAAAGCGAAGATCGAAGGCCTTCGTGCCCGTCATAGCATCGAGGCGACCTTCGGTGCGGCGATGCCGATCGAACGGCGCCTGGCGCTCAAGGCCCAGTACCCGGACGCTGAGCACCCCGTGGTACGCACTCATCCAGAGACTGGCGAGAAGGTGCTGTTCGTCAATTCCTTCACGACTCACTTCACCAACTTCCACACGGCCGAACGTGTGCGTGTCGGCCAGGATTTCACCCAGGGCTCGTCCGAGCTACTGCGTCACCTGACCAGCCAGGCCCACATTCCGGAGTATCAGGTGCGCTGGCGCTGGAAGCCTAACAGCATCGCCATCTGGGACAACCGCAGCACTCAGCACTACGCCGTGATGGATTACCCACCCTGCCATCGCAAGATGGAGCGTGCCGGGATCATTGGCGAAAAGACCTACTGAGCAACCTCACCGACACCCGTGCCAGCGCCCGCTCCGTACAGTTCGTCGGGCGGGCCACAATAAAAACAGGAGATAAGCATGCAGTTTTTCGACGATTCCCTGCACCCGGAAAACATGGAAAAAGTGGTGATTACCGTCGCCCCTTACGCCCCACAGTGGATGCCGGGAGACTTCCCTGAAGACATTCCGATGACCATGGACGAGCACGTGCAGGCGGCTGTTGACTGCTATGAAGCAGGCGCCACTGTGCTGCACTTGCATGTGCGCGAACTGGACGGTAAAGGCTCCAAGCGCCTGTCCAAGTTCAACGAGTTGATCGCCGGTGTGCGTGAAGCCGTACCGGACATGATCATCCAGGTCGGCGGCTCGATTTCCTTTGCCCCTGAAGGCGAAGGCGCGGAAGCCCTGTGGCTCTCCGATGATACCCGGCACATGCTGGCGGAACTGACGCCGAAGCCGGATCAGGTCACCATCGCCATCAACACCATTCAGATGAATATCGCGGAGCTGCTGTTCCCGCAAGGCATTGAAGGCACCTCCCTGCTTGATCCGGTGACCAATGCCGCGTATAGCGAAATGACCGTACCGGCAGGTCCTGCCTGGGTCGCCGAACACCTCAAGCGCCTGCAAGCCAGCAATATCCAGCCGCACTTCCAGCTGACCGGCATTCATGCCTACGAAACCCTCGAGCGCCTGGTGCGCAAGGGCGTCTACAAGGGCCCTTTGAACCTGACCTGGATCGGCATTGGCGGTGGTTTCGACGGCCCGAACCCGATGAACCTGATGAACTTCATCAATCGCGTACCGGATCGTTGTACCTTGACTGCCGAGTCGCTGCTCAAGAACGTCCTGCCACTTAACACCATTGCCCTGGCCATGGGCTTGCACCCACGACTCGGTAACGAAGACACCATTATCGATCAACACGGCAAGCGCTTCTCTTCCGTAGAGCAGGTCAAGCAGACAGTGCGTATCGCTCACGAGCTGGGGCGTGAAATCGCCACCGGTAAAGAGGCGCGCGACATCTACCGTATCGGAGTGCAGTACAAGACTGTTGAAGAAACCCTGTTGGCCAACGGCATGGCACCGAACCGCAAGCCGAGTCAGAAGGGCGTACCACAGCGCGGGTAATCCAGATGGCGGGGCAGGAAGCCAATGGCGTTCTGCCCCTGCCCACCTGAACGCGTGAGCAAGACCAAAAACAATAACAAAACGGGTGCTAGACACCGAGGAGGCAGCATGGCGATTCACCACAGTACAGTGGCCGATGAAATGGATACTTCGATTGGCATTCCGCGACGGTACGCCTGGATTGTGTTTGTGCTGACCTTTGGCTTGTTGATTTCCGATTACATGTCACGGCAGGTACTCAATGCCGTGTTCCCGATTCTCAAGAACGAGTGGACGCTGAGCGACGGCCAACTCGGTCTGCTGAGCGGCATTGTCGCGCTGATGGTGGGCCTACTGACCATTCCCCTGTCGCTGCTGGCCGACCGCTTTGGCCGGGTCAAGAGCCTGGCGCTGATGGCCATGCTGTGGAGCCTGGCCACTCTGGGCTGCGCCCTGGCACAGAACTACCCGGAAATGTTGTTTGCGCGCTTCATGGTGGGCGTCGGCGAGGCGGCCTACGGTAGCGTCGGCATCGCCGTGGTGGTGTCGGTGTTTCCCAAAAGCATGCGTGCGACCCTCGCCAGTGCCTTCATGGCGGGTGCCATGTTCGGCTCGGTGTTGGGTATCTCCATCGGCGGGGCGATTGCGGTCAAGCTGGGCTGGCGTTGGTCGTTCGCCAGCATGGCGCTGTTTGGCCTGCTGCTGGCGGCGCTTTACCCTATCATCGTCAAGGAGGCGCGAATTGCCCCGCAGCGCCTCGCCACGGTCGGGAGCAATGCCAAAACGGCGGTCAAGCGTCCGCTGCGCACCTTGTACGGCACGCGTTCGGTGATCGCCGCTTATGTCGCCAGCGGCCTGCAGACGTTCGTTGCCGGTAGCATGATTGTGTGGATGCCGAGCTTTTTCAACCGCTATTACGGGATGGGCGAGGGCAAGGCCGGGGTTGTGGCAGGCGTCATGGTGCTGTGCTGCGGCGCCGGGGCGATTCTCTGCGGCATGCTCAGTGATCGCCTGTGCCGTCAATCTCCATTGCGCAAGATCGAGATGTCCATGGTGTTCTGCCTGGGCAGTTGCCTGCTGATGTCGCTGGCGTTGGTTCAGTCGACCGGTCCTGTGCAGTTGGGGCTGATCGGCCTGGCCATGCTATTGGTGACTGGCGTCAACGGCCCGACCATTGCCACGATCGCGAACCTGACCCACTACAAAGTGCATGGCACTGCTTTTGCCACCCTGACCCTGGTCAATAATTTGCTCGGCCTGGCCCCGGGGCCTTTCGTCACCGGCAGAGTGTCCGATCTTATCGGCCTGCACGGGGCCTTCCAGCTGGTGCCGCTGATGAGCATTGCGGCAGCGGCGGTGTTCTTCTATATCCGCTGTCACTATCTCGATGACATGGCCCGTGTGCAGGGTGAGACGGTCGATCAAGCGCCCGCTAAAGCGGTGATGGAGGTGTCGCCGTGACGAGGGCATTGCGTATTGACGCGTTCTTCGACTTCATTTGCCCCTGGTGCCTGATTGGCAAGCGTCAGCTCAATCGCGCACTCGCGAAGTTGCGCGCCAGCCACCCGGAGATCGAGTTGGAGCTGGTCTGGCATGGCGTGCAGCTGCTGCCGCACCTGCCGGCGCAGGGTGTGCCTTTTGTCGAGTTCTACCAAAAGCGCCTGGGCAGCGCCGAGGCGGTGCAAGCGCGCCAGGCGCAAGTCCGGCAGGCCGCAGCCGCCGTAGGCTTGAGCATCGACTTCAGTAGCATCAAGACGATGCCCAATACCGCCGATGCTCATCGCCTGTTGGAGTGCGCCACTGGACTGGGGAGCGTGGCGCAGCGTGACGCCTTGCTGGAGCAGCTGTTCGCCGCCTATTTTCATCGCGGCAAGGACCTCGCAGACAGTGCCACCCTGTTGGCGATCGCCGAGTCCTGTGGCTATCCACGCGCGGCCCTGGCCGACTGTCTGCTGGGTGCTCGCTGTCCCTTCGATGATGGCGGAATGGGCGCGCGGGGGGTGCCGTATTTCCTCTTCAACCGGCGCCAGGTGGTGTCCGGTGCGCAGCCGGCCGAGGTGCTGTTGCAGGCCATGCACCAAGCCCTTGCGCAGGACGTGACCGGGAGTCAATCGGCATGAGCCGGCGCATTGCGGTGCCGCCCGAGAAAGTCCCGGCACCTGGCATGCGCACGCTGTTCGAGCCGGCGGGCAGCAGCCTGGCATTGTTCAATGTCGCCGGCCAGCTCTACGCCATCGACGACAGCTGTCCGCATCAGGGGGCCTCACTGTGCGGTGGTCGACTTGAGGGCAGGGTGATCCAGTGCTGTGCCCATGGCCTGCGCTTCGACCTGGCGAGCGGCTACCTGCTCAATTCAAACAGCGTGAAGGTTGCCAACTACCCGGTCGAGGTGGTCGACGGCCAAGTGTTCATTGTCATCGCTTCCAGGGAGCCCGCATTATGAGTGCCATTGCTCTGGCCTATGTCCACGGCCGCGTACAAGAACGGCTCCCCGGTTTTATCGTCAGCCTGATAGTTGCCGCAGCGGCGAGTTTTCTTTCCGAGCACTATGGTGCGCCGGTCATGCTGTTCGCGCTGCTGCTCGGTATGGCACTGAATTTTCTCGCCAGCGACGGCAAGTGCAAGGCCGGTATCGAGTTCACCTCACGTACCGTGCTACGCATCGGCGTAGCGTTGCTGGGCATGCGTATCACCCTCGAACAGATCGCCGCGCTGGGCTGGAAACCGGCGGCCCTGGTGGTGATCTCGGTCGTGGTGACCATCCTCGTCTCGATGGTGGCGGCCAAGGCGATGGGGTTCCAGCGTCTGTTCGGCATGCTCACCGGTGGCGCTACGGCCATTTGCGGTGCCTCCGCGGCGCTGGCGCTGGCGGCGTCTTTTCCCAACCATCCGCAGAAAGAGCGCGCCACGCTGTTCACTGTGATTGGCGTGTCGGCACTGTCGACCCTGGCCATGATCGTCTACCCGATGATCGCCAACTGGCTCGAGCTGAATCCCCAGTTGGCCGGGGTGTTCCTCGGCGCCACCATTCACGACGTTGCCCAGGTGGTGGGTGCCGGCTACAGCATGTCTACCGAGACTGGCGATACCGCCACTGTGGTCAAATTGATGCGAGTGGCCATGCTCCTGCCGGTGATCGTTTGCGCGGCGATGATTTCCCGCACGCAGGGTGTCGACCCGACGGGTAAACGACCGCCGTTGCTACCCTGGTTCGCCGTGGGCTTCCTGATTCTCGCGTGCGTCAACAGTACGGGCTGGGTTGTCCCGGCAGTACAGGGATTGACCAACGAACTGTCGCGCTGGTGCCTGGTCATCGCCATCAGCGCCCTGGGCATGAAGACCCGGCTCAAGGAGCTTGCCGCGGTGGGTATCAAGCCCATCCTGCTGATGGTGGGGGAGACGGTCTTCCTGATTGCTCTGGTGCTGTTGCTGATGCGCTGGGGGTTGTAAACCGACGCACTATCAAGGATTGCGCGACTCACTGGACAGCGCGAGCGTGAGTCAAGTGTCGTACCCCGCAAGTGCTCCTTTTTACGGTCGTCTGTTCCAGCAGATGACCGTTTTTTTTTTGCGGGGTGCATCAGCTGTCCTTGCGCGGCACGATCTTGCGCTCACTGCGCCAGGCGGCTGGCGGCATGTTGAACTGGGAAATGAACCAGCGCGTAAATGAATTGGGCATGGAGTAGCCGAGCATGTCGGCGATCCGTCCCAGCGAGTACCCGGGGTTCTCCAGGTAGCGAACCACCAGGTCGCGGCGCACGCTACTGATCAACTCACTGAAGCTGGCCCCTTCTTCGTCCAGGCGGCGCTGCAGGGTGCGTACGTTCATACCCAGGCTCTGGGCGATCTGCGCAATGGTCGCGCGACCCATGGGGAGCAACATGTAAATGGATTTGCGCACGTCGAATGCCACTGAGTGGTCGTTTTTGCCCAGCAGCGAATCCATGTAGCGCTGCGCGTGACGGGCCATGGCCGCATTGGCCAGAGGGTTGGCGGTATCGAGGTTGGCGGCGTGACAAACGATGCCGTTGAACTCGCAGCCGAACTCCACCTTGCAGCCGAAGATCCGTCGATGCACGGACAGGTCTGTCGGAGCTTCATGGGAGAAACAGACATTGATCGGGTGCCAGTGCGCGCCGAGCAGGGCTGCGCAAAAGCGGTGCATGACGGCGATGGCCAATTCGATGGATTGGCGGTTGTTGGTGCCCATGTCGGTAACCAGTTCTTCGCGAATGATCACCGTACTACCGGTTTCCTCAATGTAGATCGCCAGTGACTCATTGATCTGCTGGCGATAGTGCACGATCACATTCAGCGCATCGCGCAGCGTGTTCTGGTGACTGAGCAGCAGACTCACTTCACCAAAGTCCGCGAGTTGACGCAGCTCGGCCATGCGCAGGCCGAGGGTTTCACAACCACTCAGGCGCGCCGACTTCTCCAGCAGGATGATGCTGGCGGTGGCCGGGATGCGTTGACTCGGGTCACTCAGAAGCGCAGGGCTCAAGCCCACTTCGGCTAACAGGGTGATCGCGTTCAGCCGTAGATGGCGAGCCACATCCAGGTAATTGGTCAGTACGGCGGTTCGTGCTTGTACGGGCATGGCGTGCATACATTCCATGTTGTGACAAATGAGATCTCGCTGTCGCAGTTGCCTGCCAGTTATAGAGGCTTGGTCGTGAAATGAAAAGCGCTTGGCGTCGTAAATCTGTCGGGTCGATTCTGAGGCGCTGTCATCAAAAGGGAAGTGGCTGACGCTAAATGTAACCCGCTCCGACAAGGCGAATCCTACTGTGCTGCTGGCAGGGTTCGAAATATTGGCGGACCCGCTCGATGGATTGTTCAAGGGTGAATAGCGCGATGAATGACACCACGATTTTGATAGTTCCGGGCTTGCGCGATCATGTGCCGGCGCATTGGCAAACGCTGCTGGAAACCAGGTTGGACAAGGTTCGCTCAGTACCGCCACTGGAAGACAACAAGCTCAGTCTGGCGGCACGAGTGGACGCGATCCAGCGCGAGCTGGAGAAGATTTCCGGCCCGGTGATCCTGGTGGCTCACAGTGCCGGTGTGCTGATGGTGGTGCACTGGGCCGCCCGTCATGACCGTCCGATCAAGGGCGCCTTGTTGGCCGCACCGCCGGACCTGGAGGCCAAATGGCCAATAGGTTATCCGACCTCCGAGAGCCTTCGGGCCAATGGCTGGGATCCGCTGCCAAAAGGGCCTCTGCCATTCCCTGCGATCGTCGCGGCCAGTACCAACGACCACCTTGCGAGCCTGGAGTCGGTGACTCAAATGGCCCGTCACTGGGGCAGCGAACTGGTCAACCTCGGTGCTGTAGGCCATCTCAATCCAGCAGCCGGATACGGCGAGTGGCCGCAGGCCGAAGACTTTATCCGCACGCTGGATCGCTAGACGCAAACACCTGAATAAAACCGCCTGAAGAAGCTCGCATCACCGCCAGGACCTGATGTGGGCCGTTGTTAGAGCCAAAAACAAAAACAACAAAAAACGGAGACAACGTAATGCACACCACGACAGGGCAGAGCCCTCTGCGTCGCAGTCTGCTGGCTAGCGCCACGCTGCTCGCTTCCATGCCGGCTGCCTATGCCTTTGAACTGAACAATGGCAATGAAGATTGGGCCGTGCGCTTCGATAACACCCTCAAGGCCAGTTACGGTCAACGGGTTGAAGGTCAGAATTCGAAGATTGCCAACGCCGCCAACTATAACGACGGCGACAAAAACTTCAGTGTCGGCAGTGCTGTGACCCAGCGGGTCGATCTGTTGACCGAGCTCGATGTGGTCTACCAACGCAAGATGGGTTTTCGTGTCAGCGCCGCGAGCTGGTATGACCATGCCTATGACAATGTCGGTTCCAACTCCAACCCTTTTCCAGGGCAGGCCGGCAATGCGGGTAACCTGGTAGCGGCTCGTCAGTCCGGCTCTATTCAGCCTGGCGACTCGCTGAACGGCCACGTTGCACGCAAGCATGGGCTGAGCAACTACAGCGACCGTTATTACAACGGCCCCTCCGGTGAGATCCTTGATGCCTTTGTGTTCTACAGCACCGAGGTCGGCGAGGAGTCGATGTTCAGCAGCAAGCTCGGCAGGCACAACATGTTCTGGGGCGAGACCCTGTTCAACGCGGCCAACGGCATCAACTACGGTCAGTCGGCCCTGGACCTGGCCAAGTTGTACAACGTGCCGGGCACCGAAACCAAGGAACTGTTCCTCCCGCGCAACCAGCTTTCCATGTCGTTCACCGTCAATCCAGAACTGACCCTGGGCGCGCAGTACTTCCTGGAGTTCCGCAACACCCGTCTGCCTGAGGGTGGGACCTATATGGGCGGCTACGACATGTTCGGCGAAGGTGGGGAGGTGTTCTGGCTGCCGGTACCGACGGCGCTGAACGGAGCCGGTGCTTTTTACGGGACACCGCGCGGGCATGACGTCAAGCCGCACAACTCCGGCGACTTCGGGCTGATGGCCAAGTGGAGTCCGGAGTGGCTGGACGGCACCTTGGGCTTCTACTACCGCAACACCTCGGACCCGATGCCAGTGGTGCTGGTCAATGCGCCCAACCTGCAACAGCCAGGTCTGCCGGGGCTCGCGGGTGCCGAATACCTGGCCGCTTATGCCGATGACATCGACATCTACGGCATTAGCCTGTCGAAAAATGTGGGTCCGGTCAGCGTCGGGCTTGATGTGAACTATCGCGAGAACATGCCGCTGCTGAGCAATTTCACCACCATCAACCCGACCTTGAGTGCACAGGCTGCGCAGGGGCTGGTCAACGGCGACAACCTTATCGGTGCCGTGCCGGGCAGAGGTGACACCGGAACGGCCCGTGGCAAGACTTTCCACGTGGTACTCAACGGCCTGGTGAGTTTCGGCAATACCCCGTTGTGGGACTCGTCCTCGCTGGCTGTAGAAGGTTCCATGACTCACCTGGTCAGCGTCGACAAGGGCGAGCAGTCCTTCAAGGGCAATTCCAGTTACCAGGGCGTCGACAAAGTCGACACCAATGCCTACTCCATCGCGACCAACTTCACCCCGACCTGGTTCCAGGTATTCCCGGGTGTCGATATGTCCATGCCCGTTTCCTACAACGTCGGCCTCAAGGGCAACTCGGCTGTCCAGTTGGGTGGCAGCGAGAACACCGGCAGCTACTCCGTAGGCATCGCCGCGGACGTCTATCAAAAGTACAAGTTCGACCTGAAGTACGTGGATTCTTTTGGTCCTTTCAATACCTGTGAAACCGGGCTCGATAACAACACCCCCGGTAGTAGTGGGCAGTACCGCTGCATTCCCGGCCAGATCACTTCGCAGGCAGGCCTGGCGCCGCTGCTGAAGGATCGCGGGATGCTCACGGCCTCGTTCAAAACCACCTTCTGATTGACGCTCAGATCACAAAAACAAGTGGAGAGAATTCAGATGAAATTGCTAAATAGCGTGTTGGCAGCTTCCCTGGCGGCTGTCATTGCCGGTCAGGCCCAAGCGGCTGTATCGGCTCAGGAAGCAGCCAGGTTGGGCGCCAGCCTGACCAATGTGGGCGCCGAGATGGCAGCTAATGCCGATGGTTCGATTCCAGCCTACAAAGGCGGCCTGACCACCCCGCCAGCCGGCTTCAAGGCGGGCGACGGCATGCGTCCGGACCCGTTTGCCGACGAGAAGCCGCTGTTGGTCATCGATGGCAAAAACGTTGACCAGTACAAGAGTCAGTTGACCGCCACCACGGCAGAGCTTGCCAGGCGCTATCCCACTTACCACATCAATGTGTATCCGACCCATCGCACTGTCGCCCTGCCTCAGGCGGTGCTGGACAACAGCGTGAAAAATGCCACCGGTACCCAGTCCATCAATGGCGGTCTGTCCATCGATAACCTGCTGCCCGGCGTGCCGTTCCCGATCCCGACCTCGGGCAGTGAAGCCATGTGGAACCACCTGCTGCGCGTAGGGGGCAATCGCAATGTCAAATATGACTCGTGGAACGTTGACTCGGCGGGTGTACCGACACTGTCCACCACGGCGCTGTCGTTCTCGAACTATCCGATCTACGACGACATGACGAAGCCGTTCAAGAGCACTGACGTGTTCTTTCAGATGAAGCTGTATTACACCGGTCCCGCGCGCCGTGCGGGAGAGGCAATCATGCTCAAGGACACTGCCAACCCATTGGAGCAGCCACGCCGCAGCTGGCAGTACCTGCCTGGCCAGCGTCGAGTGAAGCTGGCGCCGGACCTGGCCTATGACACGCCTAACCCTGGTACGGGCGGTGCCGGTACTTACGACGACGTGTTCGTGTTCAACGGTGCGTTGGACCGCTTCGACTGGAAGCTGGTGGGCAAGCAGGAAATGGTCGTGCCCTACAACACCTACAAGCTGACTTACGCTGTGGACGCCAAGCAACTGACGACCCCCAACCACATCGCGTCTGACTTTGTGCGCTGGGAGAAACACCGCGTCTGGGTGGTGGAAGGCACGCTCAAATCCGGCGCGCGGCACATCTACCAGAAGCGCCGCATGTACCTGGATGAAGACAGCTGGATCGCTTTGGCTTCGGACCAGTATGACTCCAGCGGCAAGCTCTACCGTGGCTCCTTCGCCTTCCTCAGCCAGAGTTACGACAAAAACATCCCCGATGTCTCGCCTTTCATGATCTACGACCTGGTGGGCGGTTCCTACAACATCAACGGCATCACGGGCACGTACGGCGGCATCAAGTACATCGAGTCTCTGTCGAAGGCGCAGTGGGCGCCGGATGCGCTGGCAGCGTCCGGCATCCGCTAAGCGTCAGGCGATAACAGTCCGGGGCGATCGGTAGAGATCCCCCGGCAGAGTGACTGGAAGATGGACGGCCTGAGGGTCGTTCGTCCTGGGTTGCCGACTCCGACGCCGGGCTGTACCTCGTGTGCTTTCCGGTGCCGTTTTCCTAGAAGGTGCGGTATGGGTTCCTTGAAAAATTTCGTGCTGGCGCTGCTGTGCTCGATGCTGGCGTTATCGCAGGGTGTCGCTCAGGCGGCCGGTTATGCCGATGTGCTGGATCTGCCAGCCAAGCCGAGTCCTTTGGCCGTGCGTAGCCCCTTGATCGGCATTGCTCGCGCCGGTGAACGCCTGGTCACCGTTGGTCAGCGTGGCCATATTCTTTACTCCGATGACGCTGGCAAGCAGTGGCTGCAGGCCAGCGTTCCGCTGAGCAGCGATCTGACAGCAGTGTTTTTTCCTTCCGCCAAACAGGGCTGGGCGGTCGGTAACGACGGTGTCGTGCTGCACAGCAGCGATGCCGGCACCACCTGGCACAAGCAGCTCGATGGACGTCAGATCGGCGCCTTGCTGGTCAAGCATTATGCAGCGCTGGCCAGTGCCCAGCCGGCCAACGAGCAGTGGCCGCTGCTGGTCGCCGAGGGTCAGCGCCTGGTCGAGCAGGGCGCCGACAAGCCGCTGCTCGATGTGTGGTTCGCCAACGACCGGCTTGGCTATGTGGTCGGTGTGTTCAACCTGATCCTGCGCACCGAGGACGGTGGTCGGAGCTGGACGCCATTCCAGGATCGCACCGACAACCCCCAGGGTTTCCACCTCAACGCCATCGCCTCCACCGGCGACGGTTTGTACATCGCCGGCGAGCAAGGCCTGTTACTCAAATGGGACGACAGCGCCCAACGCTTCGCCGCCGTGCCAACGCCTTATCAGGGCAGCTTCTTCGGCGTGCTCGGCAAGCCCGGCGAAGTGCTGGTCTACGGCTTGCGCGGCAATGTGCTGCGCAGCACCGATGGCGGTCAGAGCTGGACCGCGCTGGACACCGGCCTGCACGTCAGTATCACCGCCGGCTTGATCGATGCCCGTGGCCATTACCGCTTGTTCACCCAAGGTGGGCAGATGCTGGTCAGCCAGGGCACTGGCGCGCAACTGCATCTGCTGCAGCAACCGGCTCCGACGCCGACGCCAATAGCCGGCGCCACCCAGTCCGCCGCTGGCGCCTTGGTACTGGCCGGCAGCCGTGGTGCGCGGACGTTGTCCGTCGACCCAGCCCTCGAACCCTAAGAGCGAGAACCCAGACATGGGCAATATCAAACAAGACGCCATGCCGGTGATCCGCGAACTGCGTGACTTCGATCGGTGCTCCGGCAACCGGCTGGAACGGCTGGTGTTCAACTTCCGCCCGCTGTTCATGCTGCTGATGGCGCTGGCGACCGTGGTGCTGGGCTACATGGCGCTGACCCGTCTGGAACTGCGACCCAGCTTCGAGAAGATGATTCCGCAGAGCCAGCCGTACATCCAGAATTTCCTGGAGAACCGCCAGTCGCTGCGCGGCCTGGGCAACTCGGTGCGGGTGGTGGTCGAAAACACCCAGGGCGATATTTTCGACCCCGGTTACCTGGACGTACTCAAGCAGGTCAACGACCAGTTGTTCCTCACTGAAGGCGTCGACCGCTCCTGGATGAAGTCGCTATGGAGCCCAGGGGTGCGCTGGACCGAAGTCACTCAGGAAGGCTTCCAGGGTGGGCCGGTGATGCCCGATTCCTACCAGGGCAAGCCTGAGCAAATCGAACAGTTGCGCCAGAACATTTCCCGCGCCGGCATCGTCGGCAGCCTGGTGGCCAGCGACTACAAGTCGAGCATGCTGATCGTGCCATTGCTGGACAAGGCCTCGGCCACTGGCCAGAGCATCAACTACCACCAGTTCTCGCGGTTACTCGAAGAACAGCTGCGCGACAAGATCGAGTTCGCTGGCGACAGCGCCGCGCGCAAGGCCGGGGCGGAGGGCACCGGCCAGTACAAGGTGCGGGTGATCGGTTTCGCCAAACTGATGGGCGACCTGATCGACGGCCTGATCCAGGTGATGATGTTCTTCGGCCTGGCGGTCGTCACGTCGCTGGTGATTATCTATGCCTACACCCGTTGCGTGCGCAGCACCCTGCTGGTGGTCGGCTGTTCGCTGATCGCGGTGGTCTGGCAACTGGGCATCGTCGCCTGGCTGGGTTATGCCATCGATCCGTACTCGGTGCTGGTGCCGTTTTTGATCTTCGCCATCGGCGTGTCCCACGCCGCACAGAAGATGAACGGCATCATGCAGGACATCGCCCGTGGCACCCACAAGCTGATCGCCGCGCGCTACACCTTCCGCCGCCTGTTCATCGCCGGTGTCACCGCGCTGCTGGCCGACGCCGTGGGTTTCGCCGTGCTGATGCTGATCGATATCCCGGTGATCCAGGATCTGGCGATCACCGCCAGCATCGGCGTCGCCGTGCTGATTTTTACCTCCCTGCTGCTGATGCCGGTGGCGCTGTCTTACATCGGTGTCGGCGCCAAGGCCGCCGAGCGTGCGCTGAACATCGACACTCGTGCAGAAAAGCATAAAGGCTTCGGCAAACTGTGGGACGCGCTCGATCGCTTCACCACGCGCAAGTGGGCCACGGGGGCGGTATTGGTGGCCACGCTGATGGGCATCGGCGGCTTCATGATCAGCCTGCAACTGAAAATCGGCGACCTCGACAGCGGGGCGCCGGAGTTGCGTGCCGATTCGCGCTATAACCGCGACAACGCCTACATCACCAGCCACTACGCACTGTCCAGCGATATGTTCGCGGTGATGATCAAGACCGCGCCGGAAGGCTGCCTGAACTACCAGACCCTGGTCCTCGCCGACCGTCTGGCCTGGGAGCTGCAACAGTATCCGGGCGTGCAGGCCACGTCTTCGCTGGTCAACGCGGTGCGCCAGATTACGGCCGGCACCTATGAAGGCAATCCCAAGCTCAACAGCATCCAGCGCAACCAGGACGTGCTGAACTATGCCGCGCAACAAGCCTCGGTCAACTCGCCTGAGTTGTTCAACAACGACTGCTCGCTGATGCCGGTGATTGCCTTTCTCACTGACCACAAGGCTGAGACGCTGGACGCCGTGGTGGCGATTGCCGACAAGTTCGCCAAGGACAACAGCACCAAGGATCGTCAGTTCCTGCTGGCTGCCGGTAGCGCCGGCATCGAGGCTGCGACCAACATCGTGGTGCGCGAAGCCAATCGCACCATGCTGTTTTACGTGTATGCCGCGGTGACGCTGTTCTGCCTGATCACCTTTCGTAGCTGGCGCGCCACGCTGGTGGCCCTGTTGCCGCTGGTGCTGACCTCGATCCTCTGCGAAGCCTTGATGGTGGTGATGGGCATCGGCGTGAAAGTCGCGACCCTGCCGGTGATCGCCCTCGGCGTCGGGATCGGCGTGGATTACGCGCTGTATTTGCTCAGCGTTCAGCTGTACCACCAGCGCCAGGGTCTGTCGCTGGCGGATGCCTACCGAAAAGCGGTGTCGTTCACCGGTCGGGTGGTCGGGCTGGTGGGCATCACCCTGGCTGCCGGGGTGGTGTGCTGGGTCTGGTCGCCGATCAAGTTCCAGGCCGACATGGGCATCCTGCTGACCTTCATGTTCCTGTGGAACATGCTCGGCGCGCTGATCCTCATTCCCGCTCTGTCGTACTTCCTGTTGCGCGGGCCCTCGTTGAACCGTCGTACGGCCTCGGATGAGCCAGTGGTGCATGAGTCGCTGCTGCCCGTCAGTGAGACCGGCCATCCCCAAAAAACAGGCATGCCCCATGCCCTCACATTGACCGAGTAAGCCCACCATGTCTGATTACAAAGCCCCTTTGCGCGACATGCGCTTCGTACTCAATGAAGTCTTCGAGGTGTCCAGGCTTTGGGCACAACTGCCCGGTCTGGCCGAGGCAGTCGACGAAGCAACGGCTGCCGCCATCCTCGAAGAGGCCGGCAAGATCAGTGCTGGCAGCATCGCACCGTTGCGCCGCAGTGGCGACGAGCAAGGTTGCTCCTGGAGCAATGGCGCGGTGAAAGTCCCGGAGGGTTTTGCCGAGGCGTATCAAGCCTTCGCCGACGGCGGTTGGGTGGGTGTCGGTGGCAACCCGCAGTTCGGTGGCATGGGTATGCCCAAGGTGATCTGCGCCCAGGTCGAGGAAATGGTCACCTCGGCCAACCTGTCGTTCGGCCAGTATCCGATGCTGACTGCCGGTGCCTGCCTGTCGCTCGATGCGCATGCCAGCGAAGGCCTGAAAAAGAAGTACCTGCCCAATATGTATGCCGGGGTCTGGAGCGGCTCCATGTGCCTGACCGAGGCCCATGCCGGCACTGACCTGGGGCTGATTCGCACCCGGGCCGAGCCCCAGTCCGACGGTAGCTACAAGGTCAGTGGCAGCAAGATTTTCATCACCGGTGGCGAACACGATCTGACCGGGAACATCATCCACCTGGTGCTGGCCCGACTGCCGGACGCACCCGCGGGGCCCAAAGGCATTTCGCTGTTCCTGGTGCCGAAAGTGCTGGTCAATGACGACGGTTCGCTGGGTGAGCGTAATTCGCTGTCCTGCGGTTCCATCGAACACAAGATGGGCATCAAGGCGTCCGCCACCTGCGTGATGAACTTCGACGGGGCGACGGGCTGGATCGTCGACGCGCCGAACAAGGGCCTGGCGGCGATGTTCACGATGATGAACTACGAACGCCTGGGCGTGGGCATCCAGGGCCTGGCGCAGGGCGAACGCTCCTACCAGAGCGCCGTCGAGTATGCCCGTGATCGTCTGCAGAGCCGTGCGCCAACCGGTGCGCAGCACCAGGATCAGGCCGCCGACCCGATCATCGTGCATCCGGACGTGCGGCGCATGCTGTTGACCATGAAAGCGTTGAACGAGGGCGGGCGGGCGTTCTCCAGCTACGTGGCCCTGCAACTCGACACCGCCAAGTACAGCGAAGACCCGGTGGCGCGCACCCGCGCCCAAGAGTTGGTGGCCTTGCTGACCCCGATCGCCAAGTCGTTTCTCACCGACGTGGGGCTGGAAACCACCCTGCACGGACAGATGATTTTCGGCGGCCATGGCTACATTCGTGAGTGGGGTCAGGAGCAGTTGGTGCGCGATGTGCGCATTACCCAGATTTACGAAGGCACCAATGGTATCCAGTCCCTGGACCTGGCCGGGCGCAAGATCGTCGGCAGCGGCGGGGCGCTCTACCGTTTGTTTGCCGCTGAGGTTCGCCACTTCACCGCCAACGCCAGCGCAGAGCTTGGCGAGTTCACCCAACCGTTGAACGCCGCCATGGACACCCTCGACGAACTGACGGCGTGGCTGTTGGACCGGGCCCAGGGCAACCCGAATGAAATCGGCGCGGCCTCGGTCGAGTACCTGCAGGTATTCGGCTACACCACCTATGCCTACATGTGGGCCCTGATGGCCAGAGCGGCCCTGGGCAAGCAAGGTGAAGACGATTTCTACGCCAGCAAACTGGGCACCGCACGCTTCTACTTCGCCCGCCTGCTGCCGCGTATCCACTCACTGAGCACTTCGGTCAAGGCCGGTAGCGACAGCCTCTACTCGCTGGATGCGGCGCAGTTCTGAATCAGGAAGGTACAACCATGCTGAAGACAAAAATAATTCCACCGGCACAAGGCGCATACACCTACCCGCTGTTGATCAAGAGCTTGTTGCTGTCAGGGGTGCGACACGAACCTGCCAATGAAATCGTCTACGCCGACAAGCTGCGCTACAGCTACAGGACCCTCATCGAAAGAATCCATCGGCTGGCCAATGCGCTGACGGCGGCCGGGGTCAAGGCCGGGGACACGGTGGCCATGCTCGACTGGGACAGCCATCGCTATCTGGAATGTTTCTTCGCCGTGCCAATGATCGGCGCGGTGCTGCACACGGTGAATATTCGCCTGTCGCCGGAGCAGGTGCTCTACACCATGAACCACGCTGAGGATGACCTGGTGCTGGTGCATGATGATTTCGTGCCGATGATCGAGCAGATTCATCAGGGCCTGAGCACCGTCAAAGGCTATATCCGGCTGACGGACGACGCCGCAACCGACACCGGGCTTCCTGTGTTGGGTGAGTATGAAAGCCTGTTGTCCCAGGCAGCTAGCCACTATGACTTTGCCGATTTTGATGAAAACTCGGTGGCGACGCTGTTCTACACCACCGGCACCACTGGCGAGCCGAAAGGGGTGTACTTCAGTCATCGCCAACTGGTGCTGCATACCCTGAATGCCGTGGGCACCCTGGGCGTTTACCAAAGCCTGCCATTGCTGCGTTCGAATGATGTGTACATGCCGATCACGCCGATGTTCCACGTGCATGCCTGGGGCGTGCCCTATGTCGCGACCCTGATGGGCATCAAGCAGGTGTACCCCGGCCGTTACGAGCCCAATAGCCTGGTCCGGCTTTTTCGTGAAGAGAAGGTCACCTTTTCTCATTGCGTACCGACCGTCCTGCAAATGGTCCTCAACTGTGAGGAAGGCAAGGCGACCCGGTTCGACGGCTGGAAAATGCTCTTGGGCGGCAGCGCGTTGACGTTGGGTATCGCCAGTCAGGCAAGTGCCAAAGGCATTCAGGTCCACAGTGGCTATGGCATGTCCGAGACCTGTCCGATGCTTTGCCTGAGCTTCCTGCGGGGCGAGGAACTTGAACAGTCCATGTCGGCGCAGTTACCCACTCGCATCAAGACCGGTATGCCAATACCCATGGTCGACCTGAACATCATTGATGCCAACGGCCATGCGGTCGCCCATGACGGCGAGTCCCTGGGCGAAATCGTCGTCCGCGCGCCATGGCTGACCCAAGGCTATCTGAAGGCCCCGGAAAAGGGTGCAGAACTGTGGCACGGCGGCTGGCTGCACACCGGCGACCTGGCTTCCATCGATTCGCAAGGCAGGGTGGAAATCAAGGACCGCATCAAGGACGTGATCAAGACGGGTGGCGAGTGGATCAGTTCGCTGGACCTGGAGAACCTGATCAGCGAGCACGCGTCGGTCACCTCTGTCGCCGTGGTGGGCATTGCCGATGAGCAATGGGGCGAACGGCCCATGGCTCTGGTGGTGTGTGAACCGGGGCAGTTCGTCGACAAACAGATGCTCGAAGCCCACCTGCAACAGTTCGTGGCCAGTGGCCGCATCAACAAATGGGCAATCCCCAAGCAGTTCAAGTTCGTCGCGGAAATTCCCAAGACCAGCGTCGGCAAGATCAACAAGAAGCTGATTCGGGAAAGCGAGTTGAGCTGAGGGAGTCGAGCTATTCCACGGCACTCACTGCTTTTTCCGAACGAGAAAACATCCATGAATGACTTGATCCATTATCAAAACGAAGGTCCTCTGGCTCTGATCGGCCTCGCCCGTGCCCCCGTCAACGCCCTGGGCCAGGCTTTGCGCGAACAATTGCTGGAGGCCTGTGACCGCGCCGCTGCCGATGCCAGCGTGAAAGCGATTGTGCTCTACGGCGAGGGTTTGCCGTTTAGCGCGGGCGCGGATATTTCCGAGTTCGGCAGCCCGGCGTCGTTCGCCAGGCCAGACCTGCCAGTCCTGCTGATCCGTTTGACCGAGCTGGACAAACCACTGATCGCCGCCATCGGTGGTCTGGCGTTCGGCGGTGGACTGGAGCTAGCCCTGGCCTGCGGCTACCGCGTGGCTGAAGCCGGGGCTCGGCTTGGCCTGCCGGAAATCAAGCTTGGCTTGCTACCCGGTGCCGGTGGTACTCAGCGCTTGCCGCGTCTGATCGGTACCAAGGCCGCACTGGAGATGATCGTTTCGGGCCAGCCGATCAACGCTAATCGGGCACTGACGCTGGGACTGCTTGATCGCGTGGCACAAAGCGCGGACAGCTTGCTCGACACGGCCAAGGCATTGGCCGCAGAACTGATTGCCGGGCAGGCGCCGGCTCGCCCGACCTGGCCGCACGCGAACCCGGGCGCAGCCCTGCCGGCGAATTATTTCGCCGACTATCGCGCCGCCAATCAGGCTCGCTGGAAAGGCCAGAGCGCGCCGCAGCGAGTGGTGACGGCGATCGAAGCAGCCTGCAACCTGCCGTTGGCCGAGGGCCTGGCCAGGGAGGGCGAGCTGTTCAAGGAGGCCGAGGCGTCCAGCGAGTCCGAGGCCCTGCGCCATGTGTTTTTCGCCGAGCGTGAAGTCGGCAAATTGCCGGGTCTGGATGCCGGTACGCCGATCCGTCCTGTCACTCAGGTCGCGGTGATCGGCGCCGGCACCATGGGCGGCGGGATTGCCATGAACTTCGCCAATGCGGGCATGGCGGTGACGTTACTGGAGCTCAACGCCGATGCCCTGGCACGTGGCCTTGAGCTGATTCGCAAAAACTACGAAACCAGTGTCCAGCGCGGCAAGCTCACGGCCGGGCAGATGGACGAGCGCCTGGCGCTGATCCACGGCACCCTGGACTACGCCGATATCGCCGACGCTGACCTGGTGATCGAAGCCGTGTTCGAGAGCCTGCCAATCAAGCAGCAGGTGTTCCGTACCCTGGACGAGGTGTGCAAGGCCGGCGCGATTCTCGCCAGCAATACCTCCACCCTGGATGTCGACGCCATTGCCGCCGTCACGCGCCGGCCGCAGGACGTCGTCGGCCTGCATTTTTTCAGTCCGGCCAACGTCATGCGCCTGCTCGAAGTGGTACGCGGAACGGCCACGGCCGCCGATGTCCTGGCCACCACGCTGAAAATCGCCAGGCGCATCGGCAAGATCCCGGTGGTATCCGGGGTGTGCTTCGGCTTCATCGGCAACCGTATGCTCGAACCCTATTCCCGCGAGGCCCATCGTTTGCTGCTGGAAGGCGCCACGCCTGCTCAGATTGACAAGGTGCTCACCGGTCTTGGCTTGGCGATGGGGGTCATGGCCATGCACGATCTGGCGGGCATCGATGTCAGTTTCCTGGTGCGCGAATCGCGCCGTGACGTCATCGCCCACGATCCCGGCTACTGCAAGCTTGCCGATGCGCTTTACGCACTGGGCCGTTTTGGCCAGAAGAGCAGTCGCGGCTATTACCGCTACGAAGGCCGCGAGCGTAAGGATGACCCTGAAGTGCTCGCCTTGGCCGAGCGCATCGCAGGCGAACTGGGCATCCAGCGCCGCGTCATCAGCGATCAGGAAATTCACGACCGTTGCCTGTTGATGCTGATCAACGAAGGCATCCAGTTGCTCGACGAAGGCATTGCCCGGCGCAGCAGCGATATCGACCTGGTCTGGATCAACGGCTACGGCTTCCCGGCCTGGCGCGGTGGCCCGCTGCACTACGCCGAAGGGCTGGGGCTGGCACAGGTGCTGGAACGTATCGGCCATTACCGCCAGACACTCGGCGCATACGGAGCGATGTGGTTCCAGCCGGCAGCACTGCTTGAGCGCCTGGTGGCCAGCGGCAAGACCCGCATCGAACGCATCTGACTTTTCGGCGGCCACTGCACATTGGCCGCCCCTGACCCGTCACGCAAGGAATTGCAACATGAAAGAAGCCGTCATTCTCTCCACCGCCCGTACCCCCATCGCCAAGGCTTTCCGGGGCGCGTTCAACACTATCAAGTCACCGACCATGACCAGCCACGCGATCCATGCGGCGGTCGAACGTGCCGGTATCGAAGCCGGGGAGATCGAAGACCTGGTCCTGGGCACCGCACTGACCAGCGGCACTGCCGGTTTGAACCTCGCACGCATGGCGGCACTGGCCTCGGGCCTGCCGTTGTCGGTCAGCGGGCAGACCCTGGATCGCCAGTGCGCCTCGGGCCTGATGGCCATCGCCACAGCCGCCAAGCAGATTATCGTCGACGGCATGCCGGCCACGATCGGTGCCGGTCAGGAAAACATCAGCGCGGTGCAGAACCGCAACATGGAATGGGCCTACGCCGAGCACGACCCGCAGGTAGAGCGCAACGCCATCCACGCCTACATGCCCATGCTGCAAACCGCCGAGCTGGTTGCTCAACGCTATGGCATCAGTCGCGAGGCGCAGGACGCCTACGCCCTGCAATCGCAGCAACGCACCGCAGCGGCGCAGCAGGCCGGGCTGTTCGACGGCGAAATCGTTCCGGTCAGCAGCATGCGGCAGGTAATCGACAAAGCCACTGGCGAGACGCGCCTGGAGCAAGTCACCCTGCGTCAGGATGAAGGCAACCGTCCGCAGACCCGCCTGGAAGACCTGATCAACCTCAAACCGGTGATCGAGGGCGGCTGCATCACTGCCGGTAACGCCAGTCAACTGTCGGACGGCGCCAGCGCCTGCGTGCTGATGGATGCGCGTCTGGCCGAGCAGCGCAACCTCAAGCCGCTGGGCCTGTACCGCGGCATCGCGGTCGCCGGCCTGGCTCCGGAAGAAATGGGCATCGGCCCGGTGCTGGCGGTTCCCAAGCTGCTCAAGCAACACGGTCTGAAGGTCGACGATATCGGCCTGTGGGAGCTCAACGAGGCGTTTGCCTGCCAGGTGCTTTATTGCCGCGACACCTTGGGCATCGACGACGCCCGATTGAACGTCAATGGCGGTGCTATCGCCATCGGCCACCCTTATGGCATGAGTGGCGCACGTATGGTCGGGCACGCTTTGCTGGAAGGCCGTCGACGCGGCGTGAAGTATGTGGTGGTGACCATGTGCGTTGGCGGCGGCATGGGCGCGGCGGGACTCTTCGAGGTGTTCCAGTAAGCACCTGGGTGCCAGGCCTGCGGCAAATCCAATCACTGCGCACCTGGCTCACACCCTGTGCGCAGTGTCTTTATTGCAGGCGCCGCCACAGCGTGGAGCGACTGATACCCAGTTCAATAGCCGTTTGCGCCAGATTGCCGTTACAGGCCAGAAGCGTTTCGCGTATGTATTGCTTTTCCTTTTCCTTGGCGATGTTTTTCAAGTCGCTGACTGCCGGTGCTACCTGACCTGGTGCCTGGGGCAAGGCTTGGCTTTTCAGCAGTTCGGGGATCACCAGGGCGAGGCCCGGCTCATCGATCGCGCAGCCTTGCAGCAGGTCCTGTGCCGAAAGCGCCGCACGTTCAACGATGTTTTCCAGTTCACGGATGTTGCCTGGCCAGGCATACGCCATGAGCTTGGGCAGCAGTGCATCCAGCAGTCGTTCCTGCAATCGCGGCGGGCGTTTGTCTGCATTCAGGCGCAGCAGAATGGCGCGGGCGATGTCTGCGATGTCTTCACCGCGTTCCCGCAAAGGCACCGTCTGCAGACGCAGGATGTTCAGGCGATAGTAAAGGTCGCTGCGAAATTCTCCGGCCTCGATGGATCGGGAGAGGTCCTGATGGGTGGCGGCGATGATTCGGATGTCGATGCTGATCGGTTCTGTTGCGCCCAGGCGCAGGACTTCACGCTCTTGCAAGACGCGCAACAGGCGGGTCTGCAGTGACACCGGCATGTCGCCGATTTCGTCGAGGAACAACGTGCCGCGATGGGCGGCTTCGATCAGCCCGGGTTTACCGCCTTTGCGTGAGCCGCTGAAGGCGCCTTCCTGATAGCCGAACAGTTCGCTCTCCAGCAGCGATTCGGGAAACGCCGCGCAGTTGATCGCGACGAACGGACCACGCTGGCGGTTGCTGACATTGTGCATGCCTTGCGCCAGCAACTCCTTGCCGGTACCGCTTTCGCCGGTGATCAGCACGGTAGAGGAGGTGGCTGCATAGCGTTCGGCCAGTTTCAGCAGCTGTCGGGTCGCCAGGCTTTTGCCGTTGATTTGCTCCAGGCGGTATTTGGCCGAGAACCCGCCAGGACGGTGCGTCGAGCGGATGCGCTGGTCGGCGCGCTGTACCGCGGACGTATCCTGGCAAGTCAACACCAGCCCGGTGCGTTGGCCGTCTTCCAGAATCGGCAGGATATTGCTGACGACCAGGTTCTGGCCCAGGCGGATGACGGTGTTCTCTTCGCCGACGCCACTGCGCAGCACTTCGTCCAGCGCCAGTTCCGGACAGAGCTCCTGCAGGGGACGGCCCAGCATGAGGTTTGCCGGCATGCCCAACAGGGCTTCCAGTGCCGGGTTCGCCGATTGCACGATTCCCCGATTGTCCACGGCTGCAACGCCTGTCGGAATGTGCTGCAACACACCGTTCAAATGCCGGCGTTTGGCAATTTCGAGGCGCTGGCTGTGCAAGATGCCCAGCGCTTCTTCCAGCGCTTTGCGCACGGTGTCCTGGCTCAATGAAAGCACGCCGTGCAAGCCAATACGTTCCGCCAGTTCAACCACGGTCGATGAGCCAATCACCGTCTGGTAACCCAGGCTGCGGGCGTGCTCCACCGCCTGTCGAGCCTCTTCGAGCGTGAGGTAGCACGCCTGGTGGATCTGCACCGTGAACAGTGCTGCCATCGACTCGAGGTCGGCGTTGATTCGCGCATAACTGATGACGGCGATGTGCGGTGAATGCAGGCGTGCCTGTTCCAGGGCGCGCAGGAGATCGGCGCCGCCCACGCGCATCGACAGCACCGGGCGGGTCAGGTGCCTGCGCAGGTAGGCAGCGGTAGCGCCTGCGCAAATAAAGACTTCGACTTCGTTGTTCTGCTCCAGCTCGCGGGCCAGTTGCAATGACTCGGCGACGGTGGTGTCCAGCACGCGGATGCTGGTTTCGGCCGAATAGTCAGCCATCACGCTGTTCACCACGCGCGCCAGGCGGCTTTGTTGCAGCGGGCGTTCCAGATGGCTGATGAGAACGATGATCCGGGGTTGGCGGGGCTGCATGGCGAGCGAGCTCTGATGAGGGTTTCAGGAAGGTTTCATAGTTGAATGCAGATGTTGCAGAAATGCAACGTTTGTCTTCGCTATAAAGCCTCACGGTCACCCGGTGAAATGGCTGCAGCGCCTGCGTTGCCTGGCGTCCAGCAGACGGTCAGGACGTGCAGCAAAAGCTGGCCTGGCAATTGCTCCGTCAATGATTGCAGTGAAGCCATCCTCTTCAACAACAATTCCAACAGGTCAGGTGCGGCGTCTAATGAGTGGTCAGAACGTAGCAGCGGTGACAGTGCCGCAGCCCGAAGCACAACTGAAAAAAACCAGGCTGGAAACCTTCCTGTGCGCCCAGGCCGGCGCACAACGGGTGACCGTCGACAATCAGCAGCGCCTGTCTGGCGGCGCCATCCAGGAAAACTGGTTGCTCGACGTGAATGTGGAGGGCGGCGCGTATGCAGGTCTCCAGCGCTGGGTCCTGCGCAGCGACGCTCAATCGGCCGTGCAGGAGAGCCTGAGCCGTGCCCAGGAATTCGCGGTGTTGAGCACAGTTCACCGTGTCGGGGTAAAGGTGCCCCGACCACTCTGGTTGTGCGAAGACACCGCGGTGCACGGGCGGGCCTTTTTCATCATGGAGTGGGTGTCCGGTATCACGGCCGGCCATCGGCTCACCAGTCAGCTGGGAGCGCAAGGCGATATGCAGTTGGTGTCCGACCTGGGCGCCAACCTGGCACGTATCCATTGCATCGCGCCTGGCGAGGCCGGCCTGGATTTCCTTGGTGATCCGCAGCGGGTCTCGGTGCAAGCGTCGATTGATGCCCTGCGTGCCGTATTGGACCGCCTCGGCGCGGTTCAACCTGTGCTGGAGTGGGGCCTGCGCTGGTGCGAGTCCAACGCGCCAAAAAGCACCGCCCGGTGTTTGCTCCATGGTGACTTCCGCACCGGCAATTACCTGGCCGAGTCCGGCAGGTTGCAGGCGGTACTGGATTGGGAATTCACCGGCTGGGGTGATCCGCGCCAGGACATTGGCTGGTTCACCGCCCGCTGCTGGCGGTTCGCCCGGCCTGACCTGGAGGCCGGCGGCATCGGCACGCTGGAGCACTTCATGCGCGGTTACACCGAGGTGTCTCCCCTCAATATCGAGCCTGAAGAATTGGTCTTCTGGCAGGTCATGGCCACGTTGCGTTGGGCGATCATCGCCCAGCAGCAGGCCCAGCGGCATTTGTCCGGCGAGGAGCCTTCGCTGGAACTGGCCTTGACGGGAACGCGGGTCCCCGAACTGGAACTGGACATATTGCGGTTGACCGGAGGGCTGCGCCGATGAATATCCGTCCCGATGCGCATGAACTGTTGGCGATTGCCCGCCAGACCCTGCTCGACGAGTTGTTGCCGCAGCTACCAGGCAGGCTGCGCTACCAGGCGCTGATGGTCGCCAATGCCATGGCCATTGCCGGGCGCGAATACCTTGAAGGCGAGACCGCGCAGGCTACCGAGGCTCGACTGCTTGCGGGACTGCTGGACGATGACCAGGCGTCACTGACGGATGCCCGTCAGGCGCTGTGCCGGGCTATTCGCCTGGGCCGTTTCGATGAGCCCGGGAGTGAACAGGATCGCCTGTTATCGGCGCTCTCGGTGATCACCCGTGCAGGGCTGTCCATCAGCAATCCGAAGGCGCTTGGCCAATGAGTGCTCCAGCAGTTTTGCGACGTCGTTGCTACCTGGTACGCCATGGCCATGTGGACTATTTCTCCGCCGAAGGCCAGCCGCTGGACCCACGCAGCGTGCCGCTCTCCGGTCTGGGAGAAGATCAGGTGCGGAAGCTGGCGCAGGTGATGAAGTCGATCAGTTTCGACCGTGCGCTGTGCTCCGATTACCCACGCGCGCGGCAGACCGCTGAAGGGCTGTTGGGCGATCGCCAGATCGAACTGCAGGCGTGCGCGCAGCTACGGGAAGTGCGTGCCGGCCGTCTGCGCGAGATTGCCCCCGAGCAACTGCAACAGCAGGTCAGCTACGCCTACGACAGCTTTGCCGATCCTGAGGGCAGCTTCATGGGCGGGGAGCGCTGGAGCGATTTCGACCGTCGCATCATGGCTCGCTTCGAAGAGGTCCTGGCCGAGCCCGACTGGCAGAGCTTGCTGCTGGTCAGTCATGACGCCGTCAATCGCCTGCTGCTGGGTTGGGCTCTGGGTGGCGCGAGCGGTTGCGCCGCGGCCCTGGAACAGGACAACGCCTGCCTGAACATCATCGATATCGACATGCAGGCCGGGCGCGTCCTGCGCTGCTACGTGCGGGTCGTGAACCTGACGCCTTACGACCTCCCCAAGACCCGCCAGCGACAAACCGTGATGGAGCGCATCTACGCGCAGCTCGCGCCTCTTGCCGAACAACGACCCTAGTCGAACAGAAACCAGGACCACCATGAACTTCACCATCCCCCAAGAGTTGCTGGACCTGCGCGAAAAGACTCGCGCTTTTATCGCCGAACAGGTGATCCCCATGGAGACCGATCCGCGCCTCACGGCGCACGGTCCCAGCGAAGCGTTGCGCCAGGAGCTGCTGGACAAGGCCCGTCGTGCCGGTCTGTTGTGCCCGCACGCCAGTCGTGAAATGGGCGGTGCAGGCTTGAGTCACTTCGCCAAGGCAATCGTCTTCGAAGAAGCCGGTTATTCGCCGTTAGGTCCGATTGCGTTGAACATCCATGCACCGGACGAAGGCAACATTCACCTGATGGACGAGGTGGCCACCGCGGCGCAGAAAGACCGCTGGTTGCGTCCCTTGGTCAGCGGCCGGATCCGCTCCTGTTTTGCCATGACCGAGCCAGCGCCGGGTGCAGGTTCCGATCCGTCGATGATGCAGACTGTCGCCGTGCGCGACGGCGACCACTACGTCATCAACGGTCGTAAATGGCTGATTACCGGGGCCGACGGGGCCGGGTTCGCGATCATCATGGCGCGCATGGAGGATGGCTCGGCAACCATGTTCCTGGCGGACATGAACACGCCCGGGATTATCCATGAACGGCAACTCAAGACCCTGGACAGCTGTTTCGCAGGCGGCCATTCAATACTGCGATTTGAAAATGTGCGGATTCCGGCCACCGATGTGCTGGGCGAAATCGGCAAGGGTTTTCGTTATGCGCAAGTGCGCCTCGCGCCCGCGCGGCTGACCCACTGCATGCGTTGGCTGGGCGCTGCCCGCCGTGCCCACGATATCGCCTGCGACTACGCGAGAACCCGCGATTCGTTCGGTAAAACCCTGGGAGAGCACCAGGGTGTCGGCTTCATGCTGGCGGACAACCAGATGGCGCTGCACAGCACCCGCCTGGCCATCTGGCATTGCGCCTGGGTCCTGGACGAAGGCGGTCGGGGCAATGTCGAGTCGAGCATGACCAAGGTGCTGAGTGCTGAAGCCTTGTGGCACGTGGTCGATCGCTGCGTACAGATTCTGGGGGGGCGCGGTGTGACCGGGGAAACCGTAGTCGAGCGCATCTTCCGCGACATCCGCCCGTTCCGTATCTACGACGGCCCAAGCGAGGTGCATCGCATGAGCCTGGCGAAAAAAATCCTCGAAGGACACAAGGAGTTTTCCCGATGAAACCTGCAATCACTCAGCTTTTCGATCTGACTGGCCGTCGAGCCTTGGTCACTGGCGCCTCCAGCGGGCTTGGCCGGCATTTCGCCCGGACGCTGGCGGCGGCGGGTGCCGAAGTGGCGGTGGCGGCGCGCCGGGTCGAGCAGTTGCAGATCTTGGTCGAAGAAATCGAAGGCGAGGGCGGGCGCGCCCGTGCGTTCACCCTGGACGTGACCGACCGGGCATCGGTCAACAACTGCCTTGCGCGGGTTGCCGAGGAACTGGGTCCGTTGGACATTCTGGTGAATAACGCCGGCGTCAGCGACAGCCTCCATGTGCTGGAGTACACCGATGATGATTGGGACCGGGTGGTCGGCACCAACCTCAAGGGGGCCTGGATCGTCGCCCAGGAAGTGGCACGGCGCATGGTCGAGGCGCAGCGCGGCGGCAGTCTGATCAACGTGACGTCGATCCTGGCCAGCCGCGTTGCCGGCAGCCTGAGCCCCTATGTCGCGGCGAAGGCCGGCTTGAGCCATTTGACCCGTTCCCTGGCCCTGGAATTGGCGCGTCACGAGATCCGGGTCAATGCCATCGCCCCCGGCTATGTGATGACTGAACTCAACAGCGATTTCCTGCGCAGTGAGGCAGGCGAAAAGTTGCGCGCCCGTATTCCCACCCGACGTTTTTGCACGCCGGCCGATCTGGACGGTGCCTTGCTACTGCTTGCCACCGATGCCAGCCGTGGCATGACCGGCAGTGAAATTGTCGTAGATGCAGGGCATTTGTGCAGCACGTTATAGCGGGATCTTTAACGAGTGCCGCACGCCTTAAACTGATAGGACTGGAAAACCAACATGAACCCACTGCACGACAAAGTCGCGGTGATCACCGGGGCCGCCAGCGGCTTCGGTCGCGAACTGGCGATAGCCTGCGCCAACGAAGGCATGCGCCTGGCGTTGACCGATATCGATGAAAAAAACCTGCATGGCACGGTTGAGTTACTGCCGTCGGGCACGCAGGTGCTGACGATGACCTGTGATGTCGCCCAGGCCGAGCAAGTCAAACAACTGGCGGTTGCCACCTACGCGCGCTTCGGCGCCGCGCACCTGCTGTTCAACAACGCCGGCGTACTGGTCGGCGGCCCGCTGTGGACCACGACCGAACAGGATTGGGCGTGGATGTTCGGCATCAACGTGATGGGCGTCGCCCATGGCATCCGCAGTTTTGTGCCGCGGATGCTGGCGCAAAAGGATCGATGCCATATCGTCAATACCGCCTCGGTCGCCGGCCTGCTGTCGGTGCCGGGCAACGGCATCTACTGTGCGACCAAGCATGCGGTGGTGACGATGTCCGAATGCCTGCAGCTTGAATTGCAGGAGGAAAACGCATCGATCGGCGTGTCGGTGCTGTGCCCGGCCTTCGTAGCGACGGGCATTGCCGATGCCGGACGCAACCGTCCCGACGAGTTGGCAGCCGCCAACCCGCTGAAAGAGAAGTACGAAGAGCAGACGCGCAAGGCAACCCAGGCCGGCAAGCTCAGTGCGACCGATATCGCGCGCATCACCCTTGATGCGGTGAAGGAAAACCGCTTCTACATTTTGCCGCATCAAAAGATCAAGAGCTTGGTCGAGGTGCGCATGGGTGACATCCTCGAAGAACGCAGCCCGAGAAAAACTTCGCGCTGAAGTATCTGCCTGCCAGCGGCGTATCTGTAGGAGCGAGCCCTGCTCGCGATGGACTCAAGAGCGCCGCGTTTTACCAGTAAACACGCGTTATCGTTGAAGACCATCGCGAGCAAGCTCGCTCCTACAGGGTTAATAGTGCAGGCAGATCTTGCCAAAGTGCCCGGCAGACTGCTGATGGGCAAAGGCCTCGGCAATCTGCTCCAGCGGATAGCGGCTGTCGATGACCGGGCGCCAGCTGACGTTCTCCAGCGCCCGCACCATGTCTTGTTGCTGCTCACGGCTGCCGACGATCAGGCCGCGCAGGGTTTGTTGTTTGCGCATCAATTCCAGGGTCGGCACGCTACCGGCGAACCCGGTGAGCACACCGATCAGCGCAATGTGGCCACCCGCTGCGCAGGCGCGGATGGACTGCGGCAGCGTGCCCGGGCCACCCACTTCCACCACGATGTCGGCACCGCGGCCATCGGTGGCGGCCAGAACCGCATCGCCCCATTCGGGCTGATCCTTGTAATTGATGACATGGTCGGCGCCCAGTGCCAGCAGGCGCTCTTTCTTGGACTCGGACGACGTCGTGGCAATCACCCGGGCGCCCATCGCCTTGGCCATTTGCAAGGCAAAAATCGACACGCCGCCGGTGCCCAGCACCAATACGGTATCGCCGGCCTGGATGTGACCATCGACCACCAATGCACGCCAGGCAGTCAAACCGGCGGTGGTCAGCGTGGCGGCTTCTTCATGGGTGTAGCCCTTGGGCGCCAGCGTGAAGGCCTCGGTGGGCAGGTTGATCCGTTCGCGGGCAAAGCCGTCCACGCCATCGCCCGGCACGGTCTGGAAGGTGGTGGGCACGACGCGGCCGGATTGCCAGTGGGGGAAGAAGCACGACACGACGCAATCACCCACGGCAAATTCCGTCACGCCTTCGCCCACGGCAGTGACGACGCCGGCGCCGTCGGACATGGGAATGCGGCCATCCTCTGCACGAGCGTGGCCGGTGACCACACCGAGGTCGTGGTAGTTGAGCGAGCTGGCATGGATGCGTACCTGGATCTCGCCGACTGCGGGTGCGCCGGGGGCGGCCATGTCGACCAGGCGCAGATTGTCCAGGCCAGCGGGGTGTTGGAGTTGAATGGCTTTCATGATGGTCCTTGAGTCAGTCCGTGCGACGGGAGGATTGGAATTTGTTCGTCTGTGACAACCGTACCCACCTGCAGCACCTTGCCTCAAGGGGAGGCTGCGGCGATGCGCGCCGCAGCCTGAGCTTGATTAGCGCATAACGTCACGCATGCTGTTCATGTCGATCACGAAGCGATACTTCACGTCATTGCGCTGCAGGCGGTCAAAGGCTGTGTTGATGTCTTTGATATCAATCATTTCGCAGCTGGGCAATACCTGATGTTCGGCGCAGAAATCCAGCAGTTCCTGGATCGCCTGGATGCCACCGATGAGCGAGCCGGCGATGCTGCGGTTGTTGCGAATCAGCAAGCCACCATGGATGGGCTCCAGCGGTTCGATGGCGCCGACCAGCACCAGTACGCCTTCGCGACCCAGCAGCATAAGGTAGGGGTTGACGTTGTGCCGGCTGGGAATGGTGTCGATGATGAATTCGAAGGCATTGGCCGCCGCCGTCATGGCCGGCGAATCGTTGGACAGCAATACGTGTTTGGCACCCAGGGCGCGGGCATCGTCGGCCTTGCCCGGTGAGGTGGTAATCACGGTCACCTCGGCACCGAGCGCCACGGCCAGCTTCACCGCCATGTGCCCGAGCCCGCCGAGGCCGACCACCGCGACTTTCGAGTCCCTGCCCACACCGTAGCGGCGCATCGGGTTCCACACGGTAATGCCGGCGCATAGCAGCGGTGCGGCGAAACGCGGATCGAGGCTTTCGGGCATGCGCAGTACGAACTGTTCACGGACGACAATATGCTCGGAGTAACCGCCATAGGTGATCTCGCCGGTGTGACGATCCTTGCCGTTATAGGTGGGCGTCGGACCATGGGCACAGAGTTGTTCCTGATGCTCGTGGCAGGGTGCGCACTGCAGGCAGCTATCGACCTGGCAACCGACGGCGACCCGGTCGCCGACTTTGAAGCGGCTGACGTTACTGCCGACGGCAGTGACATGCCCGACGATCTCGTGACCTGGCACGATGGGGTAGACCGTGTTGTTCCAGTCGTTGTGCACCTGATGGGCATCGGAATGGCAGACACCGCAATAGGCGATATCGATAGCGACGTCATCGGCACGCAAGTCGCGACGCTCGAAACGAAACGGCGTGAGGGCGGAGTGGGGCTCGAAGGCGGCAAATCCCAGGCAAGTGGTCATGGGTAAGTCCTGTATGAATCAACGCGTACCCCCGGCAATGGCCAGGGGTACAGGAGGGGTTAGATCGACGGGCGCAACCATGGCGCCGGGGTCGTTTCCGGCGAGGCGATCTGGTTGACGATCCACTTGCCCATGCGCCGCAGTGGCTCGATGGAGTCTTGCGGACCCGCCCATTTCAGCCCCGCCGCGTAGCCCAGCGAGACGATTCGCTGAGCGCCATACAGAGGCAGAATGTCCTTGAGATCTTCCTTGATGCTTTCCGGATAGACGCCGACGGTCTGGGTATAGGCATCCACGGCATCCATCATCTCGGTCAGGTCATCGACCGGCACCAGGTTGGCGGTGCGGTCGTCGAGCCGGGTGGCAAACGACACCGACTCCGGAATCTGTGAGCAGATGACGGCGCCTTCACCGTCCTGGCCGCCAATCACCTGGTACCACTCATCATCCAGGCGCAGCGCGTCGACTTCGGCCTTGAGGCCCTGGTCGTAGCGTTTGGGCACGGTGCTGAGGGTGTTGGGCAGGGTCTGCATGGCGTCGTAGACATAACGGCCGAAGGTATTCAGATTCGCCAGGCCGGCCTCATCGGTGCCGCTCTGCACATAGACCACCCGGGCGCACACACAGGCCTTCTGGTTCAGTGCGCCAATGTCGCTGGCCAGGCGCAGGGCGGCCTCGCGCATGGTCGCTTCACTGTCGAAGGCACCCTTGCCGATGATGCTGGCGCTGCGTTTCGGGTCGAGGGAGATCAGCTCCAGGCCCGGCTGGATGTAGCGGGTGACATGCTTCATCGAATTGAAACCGCCCCAGGCAACGATCTTCTCCAGGTTCTGCGGCTGGTACAGGCGTTCTTCGAAGGCCTGGTCGCCACCTTTCCAGTAGGCGACGCTGAGGTGTTTGGTCAGCGGGTGGTCCGGCGCCATCTCAACCATGGTGCGGGCGATGGCCAGGGCCGTGAACGGGTCGTTGGACGGCGCCTTGATGATCGCGTCGCTGCGCAGCACCATGTTGCGCAGGATGGTCAGCAGGGACAACCCGGTCGCGTTGCCGGCGACGATATGCAAGGTGCGGGCGCCGAAGCAGCGCACATCCAGTTCGGTGCCGTCGATCAAGCGTTGCTTGACCCAGCCTTCCAGGTACTTGACGCCCACTGAGTTCTCCACCTGTTCGGTGACCGACTCACGGGTGAGCATGTGGCGCAGCCCCATGTAGCTGCCCTTGACCATGCTCGGAGTGACCGGCGCAGTCAGGTACGACAGCTCGCAGGCTTCCTGCAAGTAGGGGTTTTTGTCGAATTCAAGACGTTCACCGAGGGCTTCGGCGTAGTCGAGGATGTCGTTGAAACTGAGGGTGTACAGATCGGCCAGCCTGGCCGGATTACCCAGCGGCAACTGGTCGATATACTTGTGCGCATCCGGTGTCTGGAACACCAGGTCACCGCCGCGGCCACCCACGTCGATCAGGTTGTCGGTGATGACTTTGCCGCGGATGATCATTGGCGCAATAGGTTTGCTCATGGGGTTAGCCCTCTAATGTGTTCAGGAAATCCATCGCCTGACGATGGGAGTCTTCTGTTGCTGCACAAGTGATCTTGTCGTCGCCACCATTGAGTTCGCTGTAGCGCTGGATCGGCCCGACGACGTAGCAACTCGGCCGGCCGCACGCGCAAGGCTTGTCCCATTCGACGGTGATTTCATCGCCGGTGATAAAGCCGCCCCAACGGATCTCGGCGCCGAGGTCGAAGAAGGCTGCACGACCGGTCACGCGGCCTTTGCGCGGCAGTGGCTTGCTGGTCTCTGGATCGAGCAGGTAGGGGATGACGGTGGGGGCGAAGTGGAAGTGGCCCGCTTCGCAGCGCGCATGGGCGCCGCCGACGATTTCGGACATGGCGTAGGATTCGTTGAGCGTCCTGGCACCGGTGAAACGCAGCACGTCTTCGCGCCAGCCCTCGGGTTGTACGACACCCTTGCCGCCACCGGCGGTGTGCACGAACGAGTCAGGGTGGAAGACACCTTCCAGGCCACGCGCAAGGCCGGCCTTGGCCATGCTGTGCAGCAGGTTCCAGGTCGCGCCGATGTACACGCGCTGGCCCTTGAGCTTGGTGGACATATGATCGAAGAAGGTCGCCAGGTGCTGTGGCATGTCGGCCTGCAACTGGTCGAAAGCCTTTTTCTTTTCCAGCAGTTCCGGGCTGATCACCAGGCGATCGAGGGTGCCTTTGGACTGTGCCGCACGTAGCTTGGCCCCCAGGTGCAGCACGTCGGTGCTGAGGGTGGTCGGGTAAGCGGCATGGAAATGCGATTCGTCCGGCAACAGCGCTGGAATCATGGCGGCATGGACGCGCACATGGCTCAGGTAGCCCTTGCGGTAGTAAGGGTAGATCGTGTGCAAGTTGGGCTCCGGGGTGTCCGGACCCTCCATGTTCCACACCATCATCTTGCGCAGTTGAGCGAATTTTTCCCACTCATGTACGCCCTGGGGCAGGAACGACAGGGTGCCGGAAGTGCCCGAGGTGTGACTGATGCGCAGCTGCGGCACGCCTTCGTCCATGGTCTCGAACCAGTCATCCAGGCCTTGGCAATCGCTGACGTTGACCGCGGCGATGGCTTCGGCAACCTCTGGCGTCACCAGTTTGCCCAGCCATTTGTTGATCTGGCCGAAGCTGCGCTTCTCCAGCAACGATGGCGGGTAGGACTTGTAAACGGTGTGTTCGAACAGCAGCGGCACTACGTCGTCGAGTTGCTCGATCTTTTCCACGCCTTGGGCGTCGGCAAGTTTCTTCAGTACCGGTATGCGCTCGCGAAGTTCTTCGAAGCGTTGCTTCAGGGCGTTGAGCTGTAGCGCGTCGATTTCGGCGCGGGGCAAATGGTTCCAGGCTTGCTGGGAATAGTTGACCAATTCTGCCGGGTTGTTCAGCAGCTGCTGGGTTTTTTGTTCTATCGACAGTTGTGCAGTGGGCATTTTCTGGCTCGCTACTCGACTAGTGGGAACCGGCGAGGCCGGGGAAGGGTGCGGCTCAAGTATGGGGATGCCGCCTCGGAATTTGTTCCGGATTCATGTGCCGGTCGATATCGCCCAAGTAACTGAAAAACAAGGAAAAAAGTGAGCGTATCGAGATGCCCGTGCAGGCCGTTCCGGATTCGGGGTGAGTGACCGTATTTCAGGCGGGATCAGGAAGTGGGCTGGCATACACTCTGTCTCGCTCACTCCTGTCAATGAGGGGAGCGCTGCCACTCAGACGGCTATTCGTGAGGGGTTTCCGGTTGGCGTATGGGCTTTGCAATCGCCATGAAAACTCAGCGCAACACACACCTATTCGTGAGGCTTCCATGTTGAAAATGGTATTTCAAACCACTCCATCAATGATCATCGAACGCGGTGCTGCGACCCGGCTCGCCGATCATGTTCGCGCCAAGGGCTGCAAATCGGTTTTGCTGGTGACCGATGCGGGGGTTATTGCGGCTCGGCTACTGGATGCGGTGCTCGCCGGTTTCGAGGGCCAGGACATAGCTGTCAGCGTGTTTTCCCAGGTACAGGCCGACCCGCCGGAGTCGGTGATCCTGGCCGCGGTGGATGCCGCGAAAACCTGTGGCGCCGATTGCGTGGTGGGGCTGGGCGGCGGCAGTTCGCTGGATGCCGCCAAGCTGGCTGCGCTGTTGGCGAGCAGTGGCGAGTCGTTGAGTCAAGTCTATGGCATCAACCAGACCAAGGGCCCGCGCCTGCCGCTGATTCTGGTGCCGACCACGGCAGGGACCGGTTCGGAGGTGACTTCGGTCTCGGTCGTGACCACCGGTGCCGGTGAGAAGAACGTGGTTTATTCGCCAATGCTGTTGCCCGACCTGGCGGTGCTGGATGCGGAGCTGACCCTTGGCCTGCCGCCCCACGTCACTGCAGCGACCGGTATCGATGCCATGGTCCATGCCATCGAGGCCTACACCACCAAAAACCTGAAGAATCCGATTTCCGATTGCCTGGCACGAGAGGCGCTGCGTCTGTTATCCGGCAGTCTGTTCCAGGCCTGCCTGGATGGCAGCAACGTGCAAGCGCGGGAGAACATGTTGCTGGGTGCCTGCCTGGCGGGCATGGCGTTCGCCAACGCGCCGGTGGCGGCGGTGCATGCCCTGGCGTATCCCCTCGGCGCACGTTTCCATATACCGCACGGCCTTTCCAATGCGCTGGTGCTGGGGCCGGTGATGCGTTTCAATCTCGAGGCGGTGGCGCCGCTGTATGCGCAACTGGCCGATATCGTCCTGCCTGGCACCCTGGGTACCGATACAGAAAAAGCCGCTACGCTGGCCAACTACCTTGGCACCCTGGCCGGTGAACTGGGCCTGTCGACCCGCTTGCGTGACCTGGGCATCGTCGAGTCCGACATCGAGGCGCTGGCTCTCGATGCGATGAAGCAGCAGCGCCTGCTCGGCAACAATCCGCGGGAGCTGTGCCTGGAAGATGTGCGCTCGATCTACAGGGAAATCCTATGAGCAACAAACTCAAACGGCCGTGCCGGGACGAGTTTCGGCATTTCACCAAAGTACCGACGCGCTTTGGTGACAATGACTCCTTTGGGCATGTGAACAACGTGGTCTACTACTCGTACTGTGAGTCGGCGATCACGGCGTTCCTGGTCGAACAGGGCACCCTGGACATTGCCAACAGCCCGGTGATCGGGTTGATCGTCAATTCCGGTTGCACCTACTTTGCGTCCATCGGCTTCCCCGACCAGATCAATGTCGCAATGAAAATATCCCACCTGGGTAACAGCAGCGCACGCTACGAGCTGGCACTGTTTCGCAACGATGAGCATGAAGCGGCCGCAGCGGCCCATATCGTCTATGTGTACGTCGACCGCGCCAGCAACACCTCGGTGCCCATCCCGGAAACGGTGCGTTGTGTACTCGCGAGACTCGCTGACTAAGCGAGTCGGCTCGGTCATACTCCAGTTTGCTGCTTGTCGGTTTTGCCACGGTGGCAATGAGCGGCATTCTGGAGAGGACACCATGATCAAACCAACCCCTGACAAGCCGGGCGTGCAGGTCGAAATACCTGCCCAGCCGCGCAAGGAACCGCGGCAGGCACGCTCGATCGCGCTGGTCACGGCCGTGAAACAGGCCGGCCGGCAGATTCTCGAAAGCGAGGGGCGGGAAGCCTTGAACGCCATGCGCCTGGCCGAAGACTCAGGGGTGGCGATCAGTTCGATCTACGAGTACTTCCCGACGATGGAGTCGTTGATCGCTGCAGTGTTTGATGATTACCGGACTGAAGCCCGCATCGGACTGTACGCCGACATAATGGCGCTGCCGTCTGGCACCACGCTGTTAGACGGGATTTTGCTGGCCCTGCGGGCCGTACTGGCCGCCCATTACAAGAAAACCCTCTACGATCCTGGGTTCAGCGTGCGCTCCACTCATTATGACGAGCTGGTGCGACTGGATGTGGTCAAGGCCAAGCAGCTTTGGACCGCCACCGCGAGTTCGGCCTTGATGAAACGCTTCGCCAGCGAAATCCGGGTCAAGGACCGGGAAAAAGCCGAGTTTCTGGTTTACCAGACCTGGTCGGTGCTACCTCGGGCCATGCTGTTGGAAAGACCGGGCTACCTCACTGACGAGGACACGCCCAAGTTGATGGCGCGCATGCTGCACGCAATGTTGACTGACCCGAGCCCTTGAACCGCGAACAAAGCGACGCCCCGCAAGCGGGGCGTCTGGTATTACGCAGCGCAGGCGGCGTGGAGGCTCAGATACCGATGCACAGGTATTTGATTTCCAGGTAGTCCTCGATGCCGTACCTGGAGCCTTCGCGGCCCAGACCCGAGGCCTTGATGCCACCGAACGGCGCCACTTCGTTGGAGATGATCCCGGTGTTGACGCCAACGATGCCGTATTCCAGCGCTTCGCCCACACGGAACACACGGCTCAAGTCGCGAGCATAGAAGTACGAGGCCAGGCCGAATTCGGTGTCATTGGCCATGGCGATCACCTCGGCTTCATCCTTGAAGCGGAACAGCGGTGCCAGCGGGCCGAAGGTTTCTTCCTTGGCGACGGCGGCATTGCGCGGCACATCGACCAGCACGGTCGGCTCGAAGAAGGTCCCGCCCAAGGCGTGCGGCTTGCCGCCGGCGACCACGCGAGCCCCTTTGCTCACGGCATCGTCAATGTGCTCCTGGACCTTGGCCATGGCCTTGGCGTCGATCAGGGGACCTGTGGTGATGCCGTTTTCCAGGCCGTTGCCGATGTTCAACCTGGCCACGGCGGCGGTGAGTTTTTCGACGAAGGCATCGTAGATACCGTCCTGGATGTACAGGCGGTTGGCGCAGACGCAGGTCTGGCCGTTGTTGCGATACTTGGAGATCAGTGCGCCCTCGACGGCGGCGTCCAGGTCGGCGTCATCGAACACGATGAAGGGTGCATTGCCGCCCAGTTCCAGCGAGACTTTCTTGATGTCCTTGGCGCACTCGACCATCAGCTGGCGGCCGATTTCGGTGGAGCCGGTGAAGGTCAGCTTGCGCACGATCGGGTTACCGGTCAGCTCGGCGCCGACTTCGCCGGCACTGCCGGTGACCACGCTGAACACGCCTTTCGGAATACCGGCGCGCTCGGCCAGTTCCGCCAGGGCCAGGGCCGAGTAGGGCGTTTGCGAGGCAGGCTTGAGGACCATGGTGCAACCGGCGGCCAGGGCCGGGCCGGCCTTGCGGGTGATCATCGCCGAAGGGAAGTTCCACGGGGTGATGGCCGCAGTGACACCGATCGGCTGCTTGAGCACCATCAGGCGTTTGTCGACCTGGTGACCGGGGATCATGTCGCCATAGACGCGCTTGGCTTCTTCGCCGAACCACTCCAGGAAGGAGGCGGCGTAAGCGATTTCGCCACGGGACTCGGTCAGCGGCTTGCCTTGTTCGAGGGTCATCAAGCGGGCCAGGTCTTCCTGGTTGGCCATCATCAGGTCGAACCACTTGCGCAGTTTGTTGGCGCGTTCCTTGGCGGTCAGGGCGCGCCAGGCCGGTAATGCCTTGTCGGCGGCTTCGATGGCGCGCCGGGTCTCGGTAGCGCCCATCTTCGGTACGCTGCCGATGATTTCACCGGTGGCCGGGTTGTTGACCTTGAGGGTCTGGCCGTTGTCGGCATCTACCCATACACCGTCGATATAGGCTTGCTGGCGGAACAGTTTCGGATCGTTGAGTTGCACGCGTGATTCCTCGCTGCTTGGTTATCGTGAATGGGGGGCTGCGATGGATGCCGCCACAGGGGCGGGTTTGACAAAACTGACGCCAGAACTTGTGAGCTGTTCGCGGACCTTGTCGACGATGTACGCACCGATCGGGATGGCGGAGGTCGCAGCGGGTGACGGAGCGTTGCAGACGCTGACGCTGCGAGCGGTGTTGACGAACAGGAAGTCGTCGATCAGCTTGCCGTCCAGCGAGACAGCCTGGGCGCGGACACCGGCCGGGTAGGCGGTGAGATCGCTCTTGGTGAGGCTCGGGCAGTACTTCTGCACTTGCTTGAGGTAGCCGCCCTTGAACAACGAGTTTTTCATCTCGATCAAACCCGGGCGCAGGTTCTTCTTCAGCACCTTGAGAACGCCCGGAGTGGTCAGGGTTTCGAACATATCGGACAGCGAGACATCGGTCTTGCGATAGCCTTCGCGCTTCATCGCCAGCACCGCGTTGGGGCCGACGGTGACGGTGCCGTCGATCATGCGGGTCAGGTGCACGCCGAGGAACGGCATGGACGGGTCCGGGATCGGGTAGATCAGGTGGTTGACGATCTGGTTGTGCTGCTTGGGCAGCAGGTAGTACTCGCCCCGGAACGGGCAGATGATGAAGTTCGGCTTGATCCCGAGCATGCGCACAACGCGGTCGGCCATCAGGCCCGAGCAGGTGATCAGGAAGCGACCGTGGTGCTCCTGGTCGCTGCAGCGCACCACCACTTCATCGGGACGCTCATCGATGGCGACCACTTCGCTGTTGTAGCGGATCTCGCCACCGGCGGCTTCGAATTCGCCGCCCATGGCCGCAGTGACCTGGGCGTAGTTCACGATGCCGCTTGAAGGCACGAAGATCCCGCCCAGGCCGACGATGTTCGGCTCGCGCTCGCGCAGCTCGGCGGCCGTCAGCCAGTCACGCTTGATGCCATTGGCTGCAGTGCGTTCCCACAGCGCGCGCATGCGCTCCATTTCCAGCTCGTTGGTGGCCACCAGCAGCTTGCCGCACTCGTCATAAGGGATGCTGTGCTTGGTGCAGAAGGCCTTGGTGGCCTTATTGCCTTCCAGACAGAAGCGCGCCTTCAGGCTGCCCGGGGTGTAGTAGACACCGGCGTGGATCACGCCACTGTTGTGGCCGGTCTGGTGCCTGGCCGGGCCGGACTCCTTCTCCAGCAGGAGGATTTTGGCGTCCGGGTAAACCTGGGCCAGTTGCATGGCCGTGGACATGCCCACGATGCCGGCACCGATGATGATGAAGTCGTACACAGCCATTAGCCTGCACCCACCTGAATTACATTCTTGTTGGAAACACCACCACGCGTGGCGGCCCTCGCCGGTTCAACCCTTGGCAAACCTTATTGGCCACGCTGGTACAGGGTTTTCTGGTAACTGATGTAGCCACGTTGGCGCATCAGCTCACGACGCAAGCCCTGGTGGGCGATAAAGCGGTCACGGCCGTGCAGCCAGAACATGTTGTTGACCAGCACGAAGCTGCCGACCGGCACCGGTACCGACAGTTTCTGCGGGCTGCCTTCCAGCGATTCGCTCAGGGCGTTCAGCCAGATTCCTTCCTCGAAGTCTTTGGGCTGCACGAACTGGTCGATGTAGCGCATGGTCGGGCGACCTTCGGCGTCGTTGTCGAACACTGCGTGGAACACGTCTTCGCGCACGTTCTTGCTGGGTGGTGCGGTGAAGCGCATTTCACGGCGAGCCAGTGGGTGAGTGTAGTAGTGGTGCAGATCTTCCCAGTCATCCAGGTGCAGCAACAGGGAGTTGCCGCCTTCCATGTTCTGCTCGTCGATCTTCATCATCATCACGTAGTCGGTGCGCTCCTGGACGAAGGTGCCGTCGTTGTGCAGTTCCATGACCCGGTGTGGCTGACGCAGGTAGCTGTCGGAGTTGTCGGTGTTGAGCACCACAAAGCGAGCGTAGAACTGGCCGCTCATGGCATCGAAGTTGGAGCGACCGATCAGGTGGGCGACTGCAGAGGAGAACTTGACCATGTCATCGGCCTGGGACACGTCGTTCAAACCTTCAGGCGTGATCAGCATGCCACCGGTGGCGCGGTCCAGGATGGTGTTGACCAACACCGGGCGCAGGGTGCCTTCGCACAGCTCGTCAAGGATCTGGGCGATCCGGAAACGCAGGAACGACTTGTACTCCAGTGCCTGGACCGGCCACTCGGCCACCGCCTTGACGAACGCGTCGACGGTTTCCTTGGCGAATTTCAGCTCAAGCAGGCGCGGCGACTGGCTGGAAGGGGTAAGGGTGAAGCCCTTGCTCTGCGATGGCAGAGGCATCACAAGGTCCTGAATTTGAGTAAAGGCGTTCATGGCAACTCCCGGAGGAAGGTAGTGGTTGGCGCCTTCCAGCAGTGGTCTGGATCTGGCAGAAGAAAAGTATCGCCATAAAACTAAAATGTCTACATTTTTATAATTAGGCGACAAAATATGAATTTGTCGAATGTTTTTCGTCTGATAGATGTTTGGGTATGATTGGGGTTTGGCAAGTTCTGGAGCAGCACCTTGGATAGCGTCACCCCCAGGCTCAACTCTGCATTCAGCGGGTATGAACGGCTCAAGCTGGACATCATCCGTGGCACATTCAAGCCCGGTGAAAAACTCCTCATGAGCGGGCTCAAGGAGCGCTATGACCTGGGTGTCGGCCCGCTGCGCGAAGCACTTTCGCAGTTGGTGGCAGAACACCTGGTGGTGGTCATCAGTCAGAAAGGCTACCGCGTAGCCCCCATGTCGCTGTCAGAGATGCAGGACATCTATGATGCTCGCGCCAATCTTGAAGCCATGATCGTGGGCCTGGCCATCGAGCGGGGTGATGACGCTTGGGAAGCCCAGATCCTGGCGCAGTCCCATACCTTGTCAAAGGTCATGGACGTGACAACCCGCGAGAAGGTGCTCGACGTTTGGGATGAGCGGCACAAGGCCTTCCACAGCGCCATCGCGGCGGGTTGCGGTTCCAGGCAATTACTTCAGGCGCGTACTTACCTGTTCGACCAGGCCGAGCGCTATCGTCACTTGTGGTTGACGCAAACGGTGTTCTCCGAAGAGGCCCTGGCGTTGAAGCGCAAGGAACATGCCGCACTGGTCGAAGCCATTCTGGCTCGCGACACCGTTCGAGCGACAACCCTGATGCGCACCCACCTGATGACGCCGGTACCCATCATTGTCGAGGTGATGCAGCGCGACGAGTGGGCGAAGCTTTCCTGATAACGGGCAAACCAACACAGCGAGAAAGGCTTCCCGATTGCTCGGGAAGCCGTGCTGATGACTGCTGCAGAAATGACGGGTTACCTGGTGCGGCAGGGTAGTGCCCTGCCGGGACAGTTCAGCGATTGACGATCCTGGCCGGCAACGCCAGCACCAGCAGCGAGCTGGCAAGCAGACACGCGGCGAAGAACCATAGGGCAACCTGTGGGCTGTGGAAGTGGTCCATCACCGCTCCCATCAGCGAGTTGCTGACCAGACCGGCGATGTTCGCAACCGAGCAGGCCAGGGCGAAGCCGGTGGCAGCTGCGGTGCCCTTGAGGAAGGTGGCCGGCAAGCTGAAGAATACCGGCACCGCACCAATGATGGTCAGCGACGCCAGGGAGAACAGCAGGACGGTGATCGCGACATTCTGGGTGTAGAACGTCGCCATGAACATCGAGGCCGCACCGATGATAAACGGTACGATGATGTGCCAGCGGCGTTCGCGATGCTTATCGGAACTGGCGCCGATGGCCAGCATGCCGATCAGCCCGGCCAGGCTCGGAATGGCCACCAGCAAGCCAATGTCGCCGGGGTTGGAGACGCCCGCGTTCTTGATGAACGTCGGTAACCAGAAACCCATGGCATAGGCGCTGAGCAGAATCGAGAAATCGATACCGCCGAGCATCCACACCTTGAGATTGAAGAAGCCGTCCCGGAACGAATGTCCGCCGGTGTTCTCGCTTTCGTCCTTGGCCAATACGGCTTCCAGCTCGCTTTTTTCGCTGTCGCTCAGCCATTTGGCCTGGCGGATTCCATTGGGCAGTACGGCAAAGCACAAAAGACCCAGAACCACGGTCGGGATGGCTTCTAGCAGGAACAGCCACTGCCAGCTGTGCAGGCCGCCGACGCCATTGAAGTTGCCCATGATCCAGCCGGAAATCGGGCTGCCGAGCATGCTCGAAAGCGGCAGGCCGATCATGAACAGGGCGATGATGCGGCTGCGGCGGTACGAGGGGAACCATTGGCTCAGGTAGTACAGCACGCCTGGTAGAAAACCGGCTTCGGCGGCGCCAAGCAAAAAGCGCAGGGTGTAGAACTGCCACTCGGTGGTGACGAACATGGTAAGGCCCGACAGCAGGCCCCAGCTGATCATGATGCGTGCGATCCAGAGCCGCGCTCCGACTTTTTCCAGCACCAGATTACTCGGCACTTCAAACAGGATATAGCCGACGAAAAACAGCCCGGCACCCAGTCCATAGGCGGTTTCGCTCATGTGTAGCGTGTCGAGCATCTGCAGCTTGGCGAAGCCGACATTGATTCGGTCCAGGTAGGACGCCAGGTAGCAAAAGCACAAAAACGGAATCAGTCGCCAGACGATCTTGCGATAGGTGTCGGTGGTGGTGGCCTGGGCCAGGCTCACGGTGGGGGCGTCGCTGAATGACATGATGGATCTCCTGGATCTGCCGCGAAAACACAGCGGCGCAAAGCGATTCATAGGGGGCAGTTCAGGAAAATAGGCTTCTGGACGGCCTTTTTTATTGTGTGTCCACCTCAAGAGGCGGTTTGCTCTACATCGTCCGTGCGATGGCAGTGCACGAGCGAGGCGCAGCCATGCAGCGCCCGCGTCGTTGTTGCCATCGGTGCGTCAGAGGCGGCTCAGGTAATCCAGTGCCTCCTGCTTGTTGATGACGTCGCCGTACTTGTTATCGATATCGAACAGGTTTGCCTCGTGGGGCGCCTCGTGCCGATCCCCGACGCACTGGCGCACGACGATGGTTCGAAAACCATGTTGCACGCCATCGACGGCCGTCGCCCGGATGCAGCCACTGGTAGAGCAGCCGGCAAGGATCAGTGTGTCGATTCCGCTGGCTAGCAACATCGGTGCCAGGGAGGTGCCGAAGAATGCGCTGGCGTATTGCTTGCTCAGCACTACTTCTTCCGCCAGGGGCAGTACTTCGGGGCAGAACGCGGCCAAAGGGTTCCCCTCGACCATGTCCTTCATCACCGGGGCCTTTTTCACCCACATGCCACCATCGGCGAAATGGCCGGGATGATAGCGAATGTTGGTGTGAATCACCGGGATGCCTGCCTGACGAGCCTTGGCCAGCAACGCAACGCTTTCGGCCACGGCGTCGACAACGCCAGGTGCATAAAGGGGCGCGCCCCGGGTGGTGTACCCCTGCATGAAGTCGATCATCAGCAGTGCGGGGTGGTCGCCGAAACCGATGCGATTGCCCCATACGCCTTGGTAGTTGTCCTGTGCACTGGCCATGTCAAGATCCTCAGTAAGCGCCCGACAGCAGGGCGCCCGCGCCGGGTACGATCGGCTCCAGATTCAGCGCCTTGAGCATTGCGTAAGTGGTGGCGATGGCAGCGGTCAGCACCGGTTTGCCGGTTTGGGCTTCGACCTTGGCCACGGCGCTCAGGGAAGGCATCTGCACACAGGCGGAAAGCACGATTACATCCACACCCTCCAGGTCGAGCTTGGCCACTATCCCTGGCAGGTTGGCCGGGTCATGGCGTGCCACGGCCAGGTTGTCCGGGATTTCCAGGGCGTGCCAGACCTTGACTTCGATGCCTTCGTGCTCGATGTAGTCGACCACGAGTTCAGTCAGCGGCTTCATGTACGGGGCGACCAGGGCGATGCGCTTGGCGCCCAGAACCTTCAACCCGTCTACCAGCGCGCCGGCACTGGTGATGACTGGTGCGTCAGATTCGTTGTCGCGTACCACTTGCCCCAGGCGCAGTTGTGATTCGCGATGATAGCCGCGCCCCATGGCCATGATCGCCACCAGGCAGGCGTAACCGAGCACGTCGACTCGAGCGTCGGAGAGCTCCAGTGCGCAACGGTCAGACTGGGCATCCATGGCCGCCAGCTCTTCTTTTTTTACGTGTTTCATGCGCATGCGGGAAGAGTGAAAGGTGAAGCGCTCCGGGCGGATCAACTGACGGGCCGTCAGCATGGCCGGGATTTCGGTTTCCATCGTGGTGTTGGAGCTGGGGACAATCTGGCCGATGCGATAATGCTTGTTCATGAGTGTCTCCGTATCAGTTGAATGAAGGGTCGAGGAAGTCGCCGAGAGCATCGAAAAATCCGCTGAAATCGTCCCACGGGATCATGTGCCCGGCGTCCCTCGCGTGGCTGACCTGCAGGGCCGGTTGCAAGGCGCGAATCTCGGCTTCGTCTTCGGGCAGAATCACCCCGCCCTTGCCAGCGACCATCAACAGGGCGGGGCGTGTCAGCAAGGGGAAATCCTGATGGATATCGACCGTATGGAAGTCCTCGTAGGCCTTCACGATGGCGGGCTCATGGCAGGTGTGCAGCCATTCGGCGCGCAGGGCTCGCTGCTCTTCGGTCCAGGTCGGGCAGAACGTGCGCATGTCTTCGCTGTTCATGCCGTTGAGTGACTGGCGAATCGAATCGACGTACCACGGCAGCTTGCCGGGGTATTCGCGTCGGCCGGGCCCTGATACAGGTGGGTCGACCAGTACCAGGCGGCTGATCGGGGCCTGTGGGTGGCGAGTTGCGGCACGCAGAATAAAACGCGCGCCCATGGAGTGGCCGAGCAGGTGGTAGTCGGTCAGTCCGAGCGCTTGGGCAAATGCCGGGATGTCGTCAGCGCAGGTGTCGGTGTCATAAGCCAGTTGCTCCCCGGTGGACGATAGCCCGCGGCCTCGCGCGTCGAGCACGTAGGTATCGAAGTGCTCGGCAAGACGTTCAGCCACAAACCCCCAGGTGATGGCCGGGCTGGTAATGCCCGGAATCAACAGCAGCGGCTGGCCTTTGCCGCCGTAGCGCAGATAGTGCTGGCGAATGCCGTTGGCCTGGACGTTGCCGCCATGGAGGAAGTTGCTCATGCCGCCGATTCCGATTTGAGGGGATGGGAATACAGGTCGTAGCCGAAGACCCAGGCTGGATCTTCCTGGGTGCGCAGCCAGGTGTTGGCATTGGAAATCGTCTGCACGCGTGAGGCGCGTTCCTTGCGGTTGGCCTCATACAGCCGGAAGCCGGTGCTGTAGTCGTTCAGGCCGGTTTCCTGCAGGCAGCGTGCGAGCATCGCGCCGTCTTCGATGGCCATGGCTGCGCCCTGGGCCATGTGTGGCTTCATCGGGTGGCAGGCATCGCCCAGCAGCACCAGCCGGCCTTTGCTCCAGACGGGCAGGGGCTGGCGGTTGAGCAGTGGCCATTTGGTGATGGATTCGGCATTTTCGATCAGCGCCTGCACCGAAGGGTGGTAGCCCTTGAAGGTGTTGAACATTTCTTCCTTGGAGCTGCCGATGAAGCTGGCGTTGCCACCCTCCCATTCAGCCTGGGGCACCCCGCTGACGAAGTAGTACTCGTCGCGTTTGCCGGTCGTGTAATAGACCATTAGATGACGGTCTCCCGACCACCACTTCACGCAATCTTCGAAATTGAAGTCGTACTTCGCCAGTTTGCTGCTCGGGATCAGGGCGCGATGTCCGACCCAGCCACTGTAGGTCGGAGCCTCGACACCCAGCAGATGTTCACGGACTTTGGAATTGATGCCGTCGGCACCAATCACGATGTCGGCCTGGGCGTGTGTGCCGTCGGCGAATTGCAGGCGCACTTCATTGCCGGTGTCTTCGATACTGGCCAGGTGTTTGCCGAAATGCACGCTTCCCGGTTTCAAGGTCGACATTTGCAGTGCGTGCAGATCGCCGCGGTGCACGGTGATGTAGGCCGCATCGTATTCCTTGCGGGCGAACTCGCCCAGGGGAATGCGGGACAGGTATTCGCCATCGGCACTTCGGCTGAACCAGAAGTCGGGATGCGAGCCCATGTTTTCCAACTGCTTTTCAATGCCCATGCGCCGAAAGATCTTCATCACGTTCGGGCCCATATGGATGCCGGCACCCAACCGGGAGAACGCTGGGGCCTGTTCGTAGACATTCACTTCAAAACCGGCCTGTTGCAGCGAAGTAGCGGCGGCCGCGCCACCGAGGCCGGCGCCAATGATGGCAATTCGTTGTGTTGTGCGCATAACGCTCATCTCTTCCAAAGCCGATCACCCGGGAGCGGGATCGGATCGCAATTACAGTGTATGCACTCTTTTATTTTTTTTGGAAGTAGATGTTTAAAAATTCTGCGGCCAGCCTTTTTTTGCGATCGTGTTTCATTTTGGCCATGTATAGCTGGGCAGTGTTACCGATGTTCCCATTGTTATGAATGGCTTGTGTCACAGATAAAATCGATTAATATTTGCCAATAACCAATGTGTACATTATAAATTTGCACCAGTTCAGCGCCGGTCGCGCGGATTTGGTGCGTTTAATCAGCGAGAGGAGAAGCGAAATGGCTGTCAGTGATGGTGAGTTGGTTCAGATGTTCGAGCACGTGCTCAAGCTTTCGCGAGTCGACTCGAGTCAAAGCGTTGCCGTGCTTAAAAGCCACTACTCCAACCAGCGTACCGTGCGGGCCGCCACCGAGGCTGCGCAACGGCTGGGCGCCAAGGTGTATGCCGTGGAATTGCCGGCTTTCAACGCGCCGGTGGCGATGGGCAATGACATGACCGCGTATTGCGGGGATACCGCGTTGACCGGCAACCTGGCGGCCCAGCGGGCGCTGGAGGCCGCGGACCTGATTATCGACACCATGATGCTGCTGCATTCCCCCGAGCAGGAGCAGATTCTCAAGACCGGCACGCGGATTCTGCTGGCGGTGGAGCCCCCGGAAGTGCTGGCGCGGATGTTGCCGAGCGAAGCGGATAAGGTGCGGGTACTGGCGGCCGAAGAGATGCTCAAGGCCGCGCGCTCGATCACTGTGCGCTCTGGTGCCGGCAGCGATTTTCGCGCGGCGCTGGGTCAGTATCCGGCGGTGACCGAGTACGGCTTTGCCGACGAACCGGGGCGTTGGGATCACTGGCCCAGCGGCTTTCTGTTCTCCTGGCCCAACGAGGAAACCGCCGAAGGCGTGCTGGTGCTGGACATTGGCGACATCGTATTGCCGTTCAAGAACTACTGTCGCGAGCGCATCACCCTGGAAATCGAAAAGGGATTTATCACCGGTATTCACGGCGGCTTCGAGGCCCAGTACCTGCGTGAGTACATGGCCTATTTCAAGGATCCCGAGGTGTATGGCATCTCGCACATCGGCTGGGGCCTGCAGCCGCGCGCCCAATGGACTGCGATGGGCCTGCACGACAAGAACGACGGGATGTGCATGGACGCCCGCGCGTTCTATGGCAACTTCCTGTTCTCCACTGGCCCCAACACCGAGGTAGGCGGCAAGCGCAAAACCCCTTGCCACCTGGATATCCCGTTGCGCAATTGCGATATCTATCTTGATGATCAGGCCGTGGTGCTGCAGGGCGATGTGGTTGCGCCCGAAGCTTCCAGGGCTCGTTGAGCCAGGCTCGAACCCGGCTTCGATACGGCTCGCGGGGCTGTCTGAACGCGCATCGAGGCTTGGGTTGAGCTATCGTAGGTCCCCTTCCTGTTTCCTCGGACATCTCCCCACAATGCGTTCTACCGATTACTCCTACACCGATCAGGTCGGTCACTGGCTGCGCAAGGCCTACCAGCGTCATATGGCGATCTTCCAGCAAAACGTCGGCGAGTCGCAGTTGACGGCGGTTCAGTTCATTACGTTGTGTGCCATCCGCGATAACGGTCCCAGCTCCCTGAGTGAGCTGGTGAAGATGACGGCGGTCGACCAGGCGACCATACGTGGCATCATCGAGCGCTTGAAGGCCCGGGACCTGGTAGTGCTGGGGCACGATGAGCAGGATAAGCGCAAGGTGATTGTCAGCCTGTCCGAGGCAGGCCTTGCGGCCGTGGAGCAGACGGTTCCCTGTGCTCAGGAGATCAGCGAGCTGACCATGAGCAACCTCAACCCGGGTGAGCGCGTGGCCCTGATGTTTCTGTTGCGCAAAATGATTGACGATCCGCAAGAGCAAGACAGCCAGGCATAAGCACCCTCGTAAATTTTTTCCTTTTCAGGTCTTGGCACCGATTTTGCCTTTTCATGTAGTAAGCACTTCATGAGTTGGTTGGTAACATGATGAATAAGGAAGTTTCTGCGACAACGCCGGTCAGTATCGCGTGCACGGTCAACGGGCAAGCCGTGAGCTGCACAGCCATGGCGGACACGCCGCTATTGTTGATTCTTCGAAATGACCTGCTGCTGAACGGCCCCAAGTACGGTTGTGGGCTGGGTGAATGCGGCGCCTGCACCGTCATTGTCGATGGCAAGGCCGGGCGCTCCTGTGTGTTGCCGTGGGCCGGCATGTCCGGTCGCAACATCACCACGCTCGAAGGCCTGGGTTCCCGAGCGCTGTTGCATCCGGTTCAGCAGGCGTTTATCGAGGAGCAGGCGGCCCAATGTGGCTATTGCCTCAATGGCATGATCATGACCACCAAGGCCCTGCTTGATCGTAACCCCACTCCCAGTGATGAAGAGATACGGCGGGCGCTGGCGGCCAACCTGTGCCGCTGCGGCACTCACCTCGAAATTCTCAAGGCGGTGCAGCGCGCCGTTCAGCTTTGCCGGGAGTGCCCTCACCGTGACTGATGCAATTTCTACTGTTCCTACCCAGGCGCAACTGCGCGCACGCGATGGCGTTTTACTGGTGGTCAATCAGATTCAGCCGCCCTCAGGGCCTGTACCCAAGGGCCAACAGCCGGTGCTCAAACCCATGGAGCTTGGGCTGTTTATTGCCCTGTGCGACAACGGCGAGTTCTATGCCTTCAACGGTCACGTAGACCTGGGCACAGGTATACAGACTTCATTGGCGCAAATCGTGGCAGAAGAGCTTGACCTGCGCATGGACCAATTGCGCATGGTGCTCGGCGATACTTCGCGAGCGCCTAACCAGGGTGCAACCATTGCCAGCGCCACCTTGCAGATCTCGGCGATTCCATTGCGCAATGCGGCGGCGGAGGCGCGCCGTTGGCTGCTGGAAGCGGCGGCGCAGCGCTGGGGTGTGGAAGTCGCCAGTTTGCGCATCGAGGCAGGCTGCATTCTGGGGCCGCAGGCCCGGCAGATTCCGTTCGAGGCTTTGATCAAGGGACTGCACGTTGAGCTGAGCATTTCGGGTAATGCGCCACTCAAGGCGGTCGAAGACTATCGACTGGTCGGGCAGAGTTCTTCCCGGATCGACATCCCGGCCAAGGCCACCGGTGAGTGCACGTTTGTCCATGACATGCGCGTGCCCGGAATGCTGCATGGGCGCATGGTTCGGCCGCCCTATGATGGCTACGACACCGGCCCTTTTGTCGGCACCAGTTTGCTCGGCGTCGATGAGTCTTCGATCGCGCACTTGCCCGGCATTGTGGCAGTGGTGGTTCTCGGCGATTTTGTCGGTGTGGTCGCCGAGCGCGAGGAGCAGGCGATCAAGGCGGCGAATGAGCTCAAGGTCAGCTGGAAACCCTGGCAGCATCACCTGCCGGATCTGCAGAATGTCGAACAGGCGATTCGTGACAATCCGCACATCGAAAGGGTCGTGCACGACACCGGCAATGTCGATGCTGCGCTCGCCTCGGTCAACCGTCGATTGACTCGCAACTATCTGTGGCCCTACCAACTGCACGCCTCCATCGGGCCGTCCTGCGCGGTAGCCGATTACCATCCCGAGGGCACGCGCCTGTGGTCCGGCACGCAGAACCCGCACCTGTTGCGGGCGGATCTGGCCTGGCTGCTGGAGTGTGACGAGCAACTGATCGAAATCATCCGCATGGAAGCCTCTGGCTGTTATGGGCGCAACTGCGCAGATGACGTGTGTGCCGATGCGTTGTTGCTTTCGCGGGCGGTCGGCAAGCCGGTGCGCGTGCAATTGACGCGTGCACAGGAGCACGTCTGGGAGCCCAAGGGCACGGCCCAGTTGATGGAGGTGGACGGCGGCATCGATGCTGCCGGCGACCTGGCGGTCTATGACTTTCGCACCAGTTATCCCTCCAACGGTGCGCCGAACCTCGCATTGCTGCTGACGGGCCGTATAGAACCTGTACCCGTTATTTATGAAATGGGCGACCGCACCTCCATCCCGCACTATGAGTACCCCGAGCTGCGCGTGCGCATCAATGATATGGCGCCTATCGTGCGGGCGTCCTGGTTGCGCGGGGTCTCGGCGCTGCCGAACGTGTTTGCCCATGAGTCGTATATCGACGAGCTGGCCTTCGAGGCCGGGGTTGACCCGGTAGAGTACCGCCTGCGTTACCTGCCGGACGAGCGCGCTGCCGAGCTGGTGCGCTCCACTGCCCAGCGGGCGGCCTGGACCCCGCGCACCGAGCCCTGCCAGACGCCGGCCGAAGATGGCGTGCTGCGTGGGCGCGGATTTGCCTATGCGCGTTACATCCACAGCAAGTTCCCGGGCTTTGGTGCGGCATGGGCTGCGTGGGTGGCGGATGTGGCAATCGACAAGGCCACCGGTGAGGTGGCGGTGACCCGGGTGGTGGTGGGGCATGATGCCGGAATGATGATCAACCCGGCCGGTGTGCAGCATCAGATCCACGGTAATGTCATGCAGTCCACCAGCCGGGTGCTCAAGGAACAGGTGACATTCGAGGAATCGCGGGTGTCGAGCAAGGAGTGGGGCGGTTACCCGATTCTGACCTTTCCCGAGTTGCCGGCTGTCGATGTGATGATGATGCCACGACAGAGTGAGCCACCCCTCGGGGCCGGTGAGTCCGCGTCGGTACCCAGCGCAGCCGCTATTGCCAACGCGATTTTCGATGCCACGGGCATTCGTTTTCGTGAGCTGCCGATTACGCCCGAGCGAGTGCTGGCAGCGCTCAAGCTCAAAGAGCCAGCTGATCCTCAAGACCCGATTGGTTTGCCTTACGCTGCCCCGGTCAAATCGAAGCGGCGTAAATGGCTATTCGGCGGGGTCGCGGGCCTGTTCGGCGCAGCCATGGGCATTGGCCTGACGGCGATGCCGTGGCGCCTGGAAATTCCCAGGGTTGCAGCGCCCGCTGCGGGAACCTGGAGCGCTGCCACTCTGGAGCGTGGCCGGCTGCTGGCTGAAGCGGGCGATTGTGCGGTCTGCCACACCGGCCCCAACGGCACTGTCAATGCCGGTGGGCTGGCCATGGACACACCGTTCGGCAAGCTCTACAGCAGCAATATCACTCCGGATCCGGCGACGGGTATTGGCAACTGGTCATTCAGTGCTTTTGATCGAGCCATGCGCCAGGGGGTCAGCCGTGATGGAAAACACCTGTATCCGGCCTTTCCCTACACGGCCTTTCGCAACATGAAAGAGGCCGACATGCAGGCGCTCTACGCCTACCTGATGTCCCAACCGGCGGTATCGAGCACGCCGCCGGCCAATAGCATGAGCTTTCCGTTCAATGTTCGCCCGTTGATGGCTGGCTGGAACAGTTTGTTTCTCGGCCGGGGTGAGTATCAGGACGTTCCCGGGCAGAGCGAGCAGTGGAACCGCGGCAACTACCTGGTCAATGGACTGGGGCACTGCGCGGCCTGTCATTCGCCGCGCAACCTGATGGGGGCAGAGAAGGGTGGTCGTGCGTTTCTGGCGGGCGCGGTTGTCGACGGCTGGGAAGCGCCACCATTGGCGGGCATGGCTACAGCATCGGTGCCCTGGAGCGAAGAGCAGTTGGTCGAGTACATGCGCACGGGCTTCTCCAATGGGCATGGCGTGGCAGCCGGTCCCATGGGACCGGTGGTGTCCGGGTTGGCGATGCTGCCTGAGTCGGATGTTCGGGCGATTGCCAATTACCTGATATCGCTGCCGGGTGAAAAACTGGCGGCGCAGCGCACGCCGGCCAAGGTCAATGTGAGCCTGCGGGTGGCCGATCTGGCGGCAGGACGGAGGATTTTCGAAGGCGCGTGCCTGGGCTGTCACAGTGCCGCGCAAGGCGGCCCGGTTCTGTTCGGTGTCAGCCCGTCCATGGCGGCCAACACCGGCGTGCACAGTGAGCGGCCCAACAACCTGATCCAGGTGATATTGCAGGGAATTGAAAGCCCGGCGAACGGTGACCTGGGGTACATGCCGGCGTTCAAGGCGAGTTTTTCCGACACTCAGGTAGCGGATCTGGTGGCGTACCTGCGGGCAGAGTTCGCCCCGCAGAAGTCTGCCTGGCCAGAACTGACCAAACAGGTTGCGTGGCTGCGTGCCAATCCGGGCAGCCATTGAGACAGACGCCTAGTGATCAATCTCCGGTGTTTTACGAAGCCCCCGTAACACCTGGTCGCACGCATAGCTCAACCATTGCTCCCTGGCATCCTGGCGGGTCAGGTCGGTGTCCAGGAACGCGCCCAGGGTGTGGAGGTTGGAGTTATAGAAATAACAAAGCGAGGAAATGAGCAGGTAGACATGATTGATTGTGACGTCTCGACGAAACAGGCCCTGTGACTGGCCAGATTCGATGATCGGCGCAAGATTACCCAGCGCTTCTCCGGAAAGGGCCTTGAGCACGGGTGACTTTCTGGAGTGGCTCGCCTTGTGCAGGTTCTCGGTGTTGAGGATGCTGATGAACTCCGGGTGTTGAATGTAGTAATTCCACACGAAACCAATCAATTGCTGCAGTGCGGCAACCGGGTCACTGAGATCGAAACGCTGGCGACCCTGTGCTTCGTTGAAGCTGCAGTAGATACTTTCCAGTACGCGGATGAACAATTGCTCCTTGCTTTTGAAGTAGTAGTAGATCATCCGGTCATTGGATTTTGCCAATCTCGAGATTTTCTCGATGCGCCCTCCCGAAAAACCGTCCTGGCTGAAAACACGTATGGCGGCCTTCAGAATGCGCGCACGGGTCAAATCCGCTTGCTGGGCGCGGACTCCTGTATTTGAAATGGGCATTGGCTCTCCTGGGCGTACGGATGATCCATGATACGACATGATGCAAAAAGGACTGGCGCGTCAACTCGCTAAAAATGTCCGATCAACCCGCTCTCTGGGCAAGCAGCCCTGACCAAAAACGGTCGGTGAGACAGGGCCGCTAGTGTCTCCATAAATGGGGCATTTCACCCACCCAGCCGGGTATTTACCACCTGATTTGAGGAATATTCCCCTCACCCTTTTTCTCGCTTGAAACACTCAGAAACATCTTTTTAATTAATTTGAACTTTTTCTTCGCCCTATTGAAATGGCTCATTAGTTGCACTCCCTTGGTACCCACAACCGCTGTCGTCCCGGACATCATGGAGACGGCTGGGTTTGCCGATTCGGCATGACGCGAGGGGTAAAAATTGAAATGCGGGCAGCTCCATGCAGCTCCATCGCCTCTTATGAGGAGTTCCTATGAGTTCCATGATCAAGATTGGCATCGTTGATGATCACCCGCTGTTAAGGGATGGGGTCACAATGGCGCTGAAGAAAATAGCTGACTTTCAGGTGGTCGGGCAGGGTGGGTCTGCCGATGATGCCCTGGAAATTGCCGCTCGTTTTGCTCCGAATGTTTTGCTGATGGATGTAAATATGCCGGGCGATAGCTTTGCTGCCGTGCGAGCGATCTCAGCTTCTTCGCCGGCAGTTAAAGTTTTGATGCTGACGGTATCTGAGTCCACCGAGGATGCTTACTGCGCCCTCGAAGCGGGCGCGCAGGGATATGCGTTGAAAGGCATAAGCGGTCGAGAGCTTGTCCAAGCCATCAGAAATGTTGCCGGTGGTGAAACCTTCATTACACCCAAGCTTGCCAGCAAGCTGTTAAGCAATTTCAGAAAGCATGCGGGTGATAAGCAAAAGGTCGAGCTGACCCATCGCGAAGAACAAGTTATCCGGGAAGTATCGAAGGGCCTGACTAACCGCGAGGTTGCTATCAAGCTTGAGCTCTGCGAGAAGACAATCAAGCACTACATGACGAATGTCATGTACAAGCTACGCGTTCGTAACCGGACGCAGGCAGTCGCAGCAGTGAGACGGCATTGGGAGAGTGACCATATACCTGGCTTATGTGGTGCTCTTCAACGGCGCGACTTGAATGACAATGGCAAGACAAATAACGGGCCATAAGCGCTTTCGGTTACTTGGGTGCAACGAACACTTTGGCACGGGTGATCAGATTTTGAACTGCGCCCTGGCTTTGGTTCCTGCATGGGGCGCCGATTCAATGATGAATATTCCGCCGAGGGATTCGACTCGATAGCGCATGCCGACAAGACCCAGATGAGTTCTACCTCGACCTGGCACACTCGGTTTCTCGGTTGAAATACCCACTCCCGCATCCTCGACTTGTACTTCCAGTAGCCCTTCGCAGTGAGAGGCGCTGAGTTTTTGGCCTTTTCCTCCGGCGTGAATATAGGCATTGCTCAATGCTTCCTGGGCGAAGCGGTAAATACACATTTTATGCGCTATCGGTACATCGTCTGGAAGAGTATCAAGCTCCAGTTCGACTCGCGTCTCGGTTCGCTCTTCGTGCCGCTCGGCAAGCAATACCAGCGCATCGTGCAGGGTCAGATCATTGACTTCCGGAAGTGCCAGACCGAGTGATATTTCCCGCACTTCGTTTAAAGCATCCTCGCCGGCACGCCTGATCATTTCGAGGACTTCCCCATCTGGGGCGCCCTCCGAATCTTCGAGCTCTTCAAGGCGCAGGAGAATAAGTGACAACAACTGGGCAGGACCATCATGAAGATCTGCTCCGATCCGACGAAGAGTGAGTTCATTGATTCTGGAAAATTCGCGATTGGCTGTAGTGACTTTGCGCTGAAGGGCGGCATTATTTGAGTGCAACCTGGCTTGTTCATGCATTCGCCATTCAAGTGCTGTTTCATGCTGTTTTATTATCTTGTCGCCACGCCGAACGATAAAAAATAACAGCAAAAGCATGGCCATCGTTGCTGCCCCAACAATCGCCCATACTTTCTTGCGAATGTTATTGATTTCGCGCTGTAACGCTTCCGCGGTTTCGTAGAACTCGCCCACCGCAACAATCTTTCCAGTACCTGTTTCGCGCAGTGGAGCAAAAATTTCATAGAACGGAATATTCAGGCTTCGCTCAAAAGCATCGTCAGTATCATCCTCAAAATCATTGTCCAGTTCTGTATAGATCTTGCCTGTCAGCGCCAGTGAGATCTCCTCTGTCGGAAATTTTTTTTGGACCGCGGATTTGTCGGCGCTGTAGACAATCGTGCCGTCTGGAAGCCAGATCTTCACCGAGACAACATGTGTACTCAACGAAGTGCTAGACAACAGGTGATCAATAGTCTGAATAGTTCCATCGGGGAGTTCTTTGGCAGTGGTTAATCCTTGGACGAAAGGTTCGAGAAAGTTCTGCATATAACGCGCCCCCGTCTCTGCCGCCGTTTGAACCGTTGCATCTTCGATACTCCGGCTTACGAGGTTTCCAACGAACGTCATGGTCAAGCCCAGAATTATTGTGGCGCAGATCACGAACTGGGTTGAGCGGCTTAAATGGCGCAATTTCGCACGCGGGCTCTGTCTCCCGGGCACTGCGCCACTGGACGTTTGGTCAGTGTCTGGTTCGACCAAGGTCTGATCCGATTCTTTGACCAAGGTCTCAGAATTTGACTGGGCTTTCGTCTCTGTACACATCCGGGTAGCACCTCAATACTCATTTTTAATGGAGTGTATAGCTAGCGTTTGAGGTTGAAGGCGGGAGGCGCGATGAATAGTTTAAAAAGATTCTCTATCAATCTGGGTAATCGCTATTTCTGGCAAAAACAGCCGGGGCTTATTACCAATAGTGTGGTCGGCCATTCGCACCCTGGCATTCAAGTCAAACTCAGTTCACTTGAAATCTTTGTTGAGAAAACGCTCCAGTACAACAGTTCGGGTGTTCCACTCAATCAGAACCAAACCTATGGTGCTAATGATTTCCCGACTCCACCACCAAGCGTGTGGAACCGGTCTCCAATACATACTAGTCAATTCGTAGTCGATGCCAATTTTCTCATGGATAAAAGGCGTGTTGACGAAACCGCATGGACGCAGAACCGTGCCATCACCCCTCAGGAAGTCCCGGACTATGGCGATCTTCGCGAGCATATTCCGGCCAATGACTCTGATCGCTGGATGTGTGGCATCTGTGACAAGCCGCCTATGTCTGAGAGAGCATCATGTACAGATGCATAGAGCGCCGATACGTGACGGGGCCTTTAGTTAGTTGCACCTTCTATTCAACCTGCGTTCATGGGCCGTCGCCTCCTTGAGGCGCAACACCAGCCTATAAATACGGTTGCCATGGGGCATTGATCCTCAGTTGAGCACTGCTGATCGCACGCGATTCAGTAAGGGCTCTGTGCGGCCGTGGTACCAGGTCCCGTCGTTCAATTTTCGATTTTTATTTATGGGGTCCAGCACTAAACCACGCGTTTGCAGCCGTGTTTTATGCGTGTGGTTTCCTGATTAGTCGAGCATCGAGGAAACAGCCATGGCCAGCTTCATCAAGTCCGATCTCGAGTTCATTCTCGAACAAATTTTCATCGCCGAACGGCATGCGGCAGGCGCGAGTCTGGCTGACATGCTGCCGAACGTAGAAGTACCTTTCGGCCTGCGCACCGTCTCCGGCATCTACAACAACCTGGCCGATCCCCAGATCCAGTTCGGCGCCGCCGACAACTTCTTCCCGCGCATGACGACGCCGCTGTTCAATACCGCGCAGGTCCAGCCGGCCGGCTTCTTCGGCCCCGCCGATCCTGGCGGAACCACGCCGACCTCCTACCTGCAGACCAGCGGTGCCGTCTTCGACTCGCAGCCGCGCACCATCAGCAACCTGATCGTGGACCAGACGGCCAACAATCCGGCGGCGGTCGCGGCCGCAGCGGCCAACCCGGGTTCACAGGTCGTCACCAGCCCCGGTCTGGATGGCCTGTTCGGTACCGCCGATGACATTTCCGTCTTCCAGATTCCTAATATCACGCCGGACGCGGGCCTGACCGTGCCCTTCAACGCCTGGATGACCTTCTTCGGCCAGTTTTTCGACCACGGCCTCGACCTGGTCACCAAGGGCGGCAGCGGCACGGTGTTCATTGCGCTGCAGCCCGACGATCCACTGTTCGTGCCGGGTAGCCCGACCAACTTCATGGTGCTGACGCGGGCCACCAATCTGCCCGGTCCCGACGGCATCCTCGGCACGGCCGACGACATCCACGAACAGCAAAACACCACCTCGCCGTTTGTCGACCAGAACCAGACCTACAGCTCGCATCCCTCGCACCAGGTGTTCCTGCGTGCCTATGAGCTCAACGCCGCCGGCGATCCGGTGGCCACCGGCAAGCTGATTACCAATCGTGACCTGGGTGTCGATGGTGTGTTCGGCACCGGCGACGACGTCGAAATCGGTGGCATGGCCACCTGGAAGGTGGTCAAGGCCCAGGCCCATGATCTGCTCGGGATCAACCTGACCGATGCTGAGGTGTTCGACCTGCCGCTGCTGGCGACCGATGCCTATGGCAACTTCATCAAGGGGCCCAACGGCCTTCCGCAAGTCGTGATGAAAGGCGCGGATGGCATTGCCGGCACCGCCGACGACGTGCTCGTCGAGGGTAATCGGGCCGCGCCAATCAGCCTGACGAACGCCGTGCGCACCGGCCACCAGTTCCTCATCGACATTGCGCACAGCGCCGATCCGACCGGCGGCCTGACGCCTGACGCGGACACCGTCATTGGCGGCCCGCAAGCCCCCGGCACCTACGACAACGAGTTGCTGGATGCGCACTACATCGCCGGCGATGGCCGCGTCAACGAGAACATCGGCCTGACCACCGTCCACTCCGTCTTCCACCACGAGCACAACCGGCTGGTTGACCAGACCAAGGCGACGGTACTGGCCTCCGCCGACCTCGATTTCCTGAACAAATGGCTGATGCCCGACGCGCAACTGGCGGCGTTGCCTGTGACGCCGGCCGACATCGCGGCCCTGCACTGGAACGGCGAGCGGTTGTTCCAGGCGGCCAAGTTCGGCACCGAGATGCAGTACCAGCACCTGGTGTTCGAAGAGTTCGCGCGCACCATCCAGCCGCAAGTGGACGTCTTCCTGGCACCCATGGGCAACGACACCACGATCAACCCGGCGATCGTCGCCGAGTTCGCGCACACGGTCTTTCGCTTCGGTCACTCGATGCTGGTGGAGACGGTCGATCGTTTCGATGCCAACTTCAACGTCGTCGGCGACGGCAATCCGGCTGCCCTGGGCAATCAACAGACCGGCCTGATCGCGGCCTTCCTCAACCCGCTGGCATTTGCTGCGAGCGGCCCCTCCCCTGAGCAGGCGGCAGGCGCCATCGTTCGCGGCCTGACCCGCCAGGTCGGCAACGAGATCGACGAGTTCGTGACCGACGCGGTGCGCAACAACCTGGTCGGCCTGCCGCTGGACCTGGCCGCGCTCAACCTGGCGCGCGGCCGCGACACCGGCATTCCGTCGCTGAACGCGGCGCGGCGCGAGTTCTACCACATGACCGGCGACAGCCAGTTGACCCCCTACACGAGCTGGGCCGATTTCGTGCAGCACATGAAGCACCCGGAATCGCTGATCAATTTCATCGCCGCCTACGGCACGCATTCAACCATCACTGGCGCTACGACGATGGCGGCCAAGCGCGCCGCGGCTGCGGATCTCGTGCTCGGCGGCGCCACGGCGCCGGCTGATCGCCTCGACTTCTTGAACAGTACCGGCGTCTGGAGCAGCAATGCCGGTGCGGACGGAATCCTGCACACCGCAGACGACGTGACCATCACCGGCCTGGACAGCGTCGACTACTGGATCGGCGGCCTGGCCGAGGAGAAGATGCCCTTTGGCGGCCTGCTGGGTTCGAGCTTCAACTTCGTCTTCGAAACCCAGTTGGAAAACCTGCAGAACGGTGACCGCTTCTACTATCTGGCCCGCACCGCAGGACTCAACTTCGGCACCGAGCTGGAGAACAATTCGTTCGCCAACCTGGTGATGCTCAACAGCGACGCAGTACACCTGCCGGCTAACATATTCCAGACACCGGCCTTCACTCTGGAGGTCGACCCGACGCACCAGTTCAACCCGAGTGTGGTGGCCGGCCCGGACGGCATCGTCGGCACGGCCGACGATCTGCCCGCCAACGCCGACCCCTTTGGCCCGTCGGACCATCCGATTGGCTCACCACGGATTGACGTTCTCACGCCGCTGGTGATCCGCGACAACCCCGCCACACCGGGCCCGGATACCAACTACCTGCACTACACCGGCGGCGATACGGTCGTGCTGGGTGGTACGGCCGGCGACGACATCCTCATTGCCGGCGACTCGGACGACGACACTGTCTATGGCGATGCCGGCAACGACCGGATCGACGGCGGCTACGGCAACGACAACCTCTTCGGCGGCGCGGGTGACGACATCATCACCGACATTGGCGGCGACGACGTCATTCGCGGCGAGGATGGCAACGACGTCATCCAGGCCGGTAACTCGACCCTCGCCGGCAACAATCTGGTCATCGGCGGCGCGGGCAAAGATTTCATCATCACCACCGAAGACATCACCTTGACGTTCGCCGGTGCGGGCGACGATTTCATCCTCGGCGCCAAGGTCAACCTCGCGCCGACCGGCAACGAAGGCGATGACTGGATCGAGGGCGGCACCCAGGACGGTGCGCCCGGCGATAACATGAGCCCGACATTGTCCGACGATGTGCCCGGCAACGACATCTTCATCGGCACCGGCGGATTCGATGAAATGATCGGTGAAGGCGGCGACGACACCTTCGTCGCCAGCGACGCCCAGGACAAGATGGACGGCATGTCCGGGTTCGACTGGACCACCTACAAGAACGACAAGTACGGCGTGACCGTCGACATGGTCGTTCCCTTTTTCAGTCCGTATCACGCGGTGCCCAATGCCGCGGGCAATATCGTGGGCGCGGTGGCGCAATCGCCCGACTCGGTCTATGACCGGTTCGCGGAAGTGGAGGGCCTGTCGGGGTCGGCCTTCGCCGACTTCCTGCGCGGCGATGAACAAAACGCGGCCATCATCGCCAACGTCACGGCCAGGGGCAGCATCCTTACCAACTTCGATCTCGTCAGCGGCCTGCGGGCCTTCGTCGGCAGCGCCGGTTTCGGTGCCGACGGTGTCGGGGGGACAGCCGACGATCAGTTCGGCGCGGGCAACATCATCCTTGGCGACGATGGCAGCGACATCATCGAAGGCCGTGGCGGCAGCGACCTCATCGATGGCGACAAGTGGCTCAACGTGCGCATCAGCGTGCGTCAGAACGTGGATGGTACCGGGCCGGAGATCGCCACCTTCGAAAGCATGACGCCGATGATCCCGCTGATGTTGAACGGCACGTACAATCCCGGCCAGCTCGTCGCCGTGCGTGAGATCCTGCCGGGCGTGGGCGGCTTCGACACCGTCAACTTCATGGGCCCGCTGGCGAACTACACAGTCACCGTCAACGATAATGGCACTGCGCTCGATTTTGCCGACGACATCGTCACCGTGACCGACAATGTCGGCAAGGAAGAAACCGACCGTCTCACCCACATCGAACGGCTGCAGTTCTCCGATCAGTCCGTGGTCCTCGTGCCCGGGCTCAACGCTGAGCCGGTGGGCGCGCTGACGGTGGACAACACCGCGCCGACCGTTGGCCAGACGCTGACCGTGTCGGCGGCAGGCATCACCGATGCAGACAACGCGGGCGGGGCGATCCACAATTCCATCAGTTACATATGGCAGTTTGAAGCGACACCGGGCTCGGGCGTCTTCGAGGACATCATCCTCGGCCCAGGCCGCATCGGTATCGGGTTTGTAAGGGCGGACGCGCCCACGTTCACGGTGACGTCGGATCTCGCCGGACTGGCGCTGCGCGTCAAAGCCATTTATGCGGACGATCATGGCGTGACCGAGCAGGTATTCTCGGCACCGACCACGGCAGTAGTGACCGGGGCGCCGGCCCCCGCAGCGGCGCCTTCACTGATCGATCCGCAGACCACGGCCGCCAGCAACGGTGTGCGTTACACGCAATCCGACCTGGCGTTCATCCTTGACCAGATCAAGATAGCGGAACACCACGCGGCCGGTGAGAACCTGAACTCGCTGCTGCCGAACGTACGAGTGCCGTACGGATTGCGCACGGTCGAAGGGACGGACAACAACCTGCTCCATCCCGAGTTCGGTGCCGCCGATAACGTATTCCCGCGCCTGACCACGCCGGACTTGCGCACGACCGACGCCGGCACGAGCTACACCCAGACCAGCGGCCTGGTGATCGATTCGCAGCCGCGCACCATCAGCAACCTGATTGTCGACCAGACCGCCAACAACCCGGCGGCGGTCGCGGCCACGTTTGATCCGGGCCTGGATGGCGTCCTCGGCACCGCTGACGATGTCCTCAAGGCCGGTGCGCAGGTGGTTACCGGAACCCGCACCGACGGCACGACGTTCCAGACCTTCTTCGACCCGAACGTGAGCCCCGACGCGGGCCTGACCGCGCCCTTCAACCAATGGATGACGTTCTTTGGCCAGTTCTTCGACCATGGCCTGGACCTCGTCACCAAGGGCGGCTCGGGCACCGTGTTCGTTCCGCTGCAGCCGGATGACCCGCTGTTCGTGCCCGGTAGCCCGACCAACTTCATGGTGCTGACGCGCGCCACCAATCAGCCCGGCCCCGACGGCATCCTGGGCACGGCCGACGACATCCACGAGAACACCAACACCACCTCGCCGTTTGTCGACCAGAACCAGACCTACAGCTCGCATCCTTCGCACCAGGTGTTCCTGCGTGCCTATGAGCTCAACGCAGCGGGCGATCCGGTGGCCACCGGCAAGTTGATCGAAAATCGTGATCTGGGCGCCGATGGCGTGTTCGGTACGGCCGACGACGTCGGGATCGGTGGCATGGCCACCTGGAAGGTGGTCAAGGCGCAAGCCCATGATCTGCTCGGCATCAACCTCACCGATGCCGATTTCAACAACGTGCCATTGCTGGCGACCGACGCCTACGGCAATTTCATCAAGGGTCCGAATGGTTTCCCACAGGTGGTGATGTTGGGCCCGGACGGCATTGCCGGCACGGCCGACGATGTGCTCGTTGAAGGCAATCCGGCGGCGCCCATCAGCCTGGTCAACGCCGCGCGCACCGGCCATGCCTTCCTCAACGACATCGCGCACACCGCCGTTCCGATCGACGACCAGACCGGCGCAGCACTCCTGCCCGATGCGGACAATATCGTGGGTGGTACACCTGCGCCGGGCTTCTACGACAACGAACTGCTGGACGCGCACTACATTGCCGGCGACGGCCGGGTCAACGAGAACATCGGCCTGACCACCGTCCATTCGATCTTTCACCATGAGCACAACCGCTTGGTCGATCACACCATGGCGGTGGCCCTGGCGACAGCGGCAAGCGGCGACGTGTCCTTCCTGAACGAGTGGCTGCTGACGCCCGTCACTGCCGTTCCCGCCGATACCTCGACCCTCGACTGGAACGGTGAGCGCCTGTTCCAGACGGCGAAGTTCGGCACCGAGATGCAGTACCAGCACCTGGTGTTCGAGGAGTTCGCGCGCACGATCCAGCCGATGGTCGATCCCTTCTTCGCCCCGGGCCAGGTGTACGACACCGCGATCGATCCAAGCATCGTTGCCGAGTTCGCGCACACCGTCTATCGCTTCGGGCACTCGATGCTGCTGGAGCAGGTCGACCGGCTGGATCCGAACTTCGCCTCGAGCGATATCGGGCTGATTCAGGCCTTCCTCAACCCGCTCGAGTTCGCGGGCAGCGGTCCGACCCCGGAACAGGCGGCTGGTGCCATCGTGCGCGGCGTAACCCGCCAGGTGGGTAACGAGATCGACGAGTTCGTCACCGAAGCCCTGCGCAATAACCTGCTGGGCCTGCCGCTCGATCTGCCCGCCATCAACCTGGCGCGCGGCCGCGATACCGGTATACCGTCGCTGAACGCTGCGCGGCGGGAGTTCTATGGGCCCACCGGCGACGCAGAGCTCAAGCCCTACACCAGCTGGGCCGATTTTGTGCAGCACATGAAGCATCCGGAATCGCTGATCAACTTCATCGCCGCCTACGGTACGCACGCGACCATCACCGGCGCCATCACGCTGGCGGACAAGCGCGCCGCGGCTGCGGACCTGGTGTTAGGCGGCGCGACCGCACCGGCCGACCGTGTCGACTTCCTGAACAGCACGGGTGTCTGGGCCAGCAACGCCGGCGCGGACGGTATTTTGAACACCGCAGACGACGTGACCATCACCGGCCTGGACAACGTCGACTTCTGGGTTGGCGGACTGGCCGAGGAGAAGATGCCCTTCGGCGGCATGCTCGGCTCGACCTTCAACTTCGTCTTCGAGAACCAGATGGAGAAACTCCAGGACGGAGACCGCTTCTACTATCTGGAGCGTACCGCCTCGATGGACTTTGGCGCGGAGCTTGAGAACAACACGTTCTCCGCGCTGGTCATGGCCAATACCGATGCAACACACCTCTCGGCCAGGGTTTTCCTGACGCCGGCCTACATCCTGGAAACCGACCAGACGCGCCAGTACAACCCGAGTGTGGTGGCCGGGCCCGACGGCATCGTCGGCACGGTCGATGATCTGCCAGTCAACGCCGATCCCTTTGGCCCGTCGGTCCACCCGATTGGCTCACCGCGCACTGATTTTCTGACGCCGCTGGTGATCCGCGACAACCCCGCCACGCCGGGTCTGGATACCAACTACCTGCACTACACCGGCGCTGATACGGTCGTGCTCGGCGGCACGCCCGGCAACGATATCCTCATTGCCGGCGACTCGGACGATGACACGGTCTATGGCGATGCCGGTAACGACCGGATCGATGGCGGCTACGGTAATGACCAACTCCTTGGCGGTACCGGTGACGACATCATCACCGACATCGGCGGCGACGACGTCATCCACGGCGAGGACGGCAACGACGTCATCCAGGCCGGTAACGGCCTGAACCTGATCCTCGGCCAGGCCGGACAGGACTTCATCATCACCGGCGAGGACGCGGCCGACAGCAGTGGCGGCCTGGGCAACGACTTCATCCTCGGCAGCAAGGCGAACGAGTTCGCGCGCGGCGGCGAAGGCGACGACTGGATCCAGAACGGATCCGCCGATGGCGCTGCCGGCGACAACTTCGACCCATTCGGCAACGATCCTATCAATGGCAACGATGTCTTCATGGGCGATGGAGGACCGGACAACTTCGACGGGGAAGGCGGTGATGACATCATGGTCGGCAGCCCCAGCGAGGCGGATGTTTTCATCGGGTTCTCCGGTTACGACTGGGCGACCTACAAGGACGATTCGGTCGGCGTGACCATGGACCTCAACTCCAGGCTGCGCTTCTTCGATCAACCGGCGGTGCCCGGTTCCACCGCGTCGATCCTTGCCCGCCTGGACCTGGTGGAAGGGCTGTCGGGATCGGCACACGCCGATTTCCTCAGCGGCGACGACTCCACTGCAGCATTGCTCGCCGTTGCCGGCGCCACGGGCAGCGTGCTCACCAACTTCGACCTCATCAGCGGTCTGCGGGCGTTCGTCGGCAGCGCCGGCAACGGCGCGGATGGCATCGCCGGCACGGCCGACGATAAGTTCGACGGGGGTAACATCGTCCTGGGTGGCGCCGGTAGCGACGTGCTCCAAGGCCGTGGCGGCGATGACCTCATCGACGGCGACAAGTGGCTCAACGTGCGCATCAGTGTGCGGCAGAACATCGATGGCACCGGACCGGAAATCGCCAGCTTCGACAGCATGACGCCGCTGGTCCCGCTTATGTTGAACGGCACCTATAACCCCGGCCAGCTCCAGGTCGTCCGCGAAATCCTGACGGCGACCGGTCCCGACTTCGACACCGCGCTGTTCTCCGGCAATTTGGCGGATTACACCGTGGTCGAAAACGTCAACGGCACCGTTACGGTCACCGACAGTGTCGCTGGCAGGGACGGCACCGACACCCTCAGCAATATCGAGCGGGTGCAGTTCTCCGATCAGTCGATCGTGCTCGGCGGTGTGAACTCAGAGCCAGTCGGTTCGTTGAGGATCGACGATCCCACGCCCGCCGTCGGGCAGGTGCTGACGGTATCGGCGGCAGACATCACTGATGCCGACAATACCGCGACCGGCGGTGCGATCACCGGGCCCATCAGTTTCTTCTGGCAGTTCGAACCGCGCGCGGGCTCGGGCGTCTTCGAAGACATCACCTTCTTTGCCGCCGGAGAGGTCGCGCGCGCGGAGGGCACGACCGTCACGGTGGGTTCGGAACTCAGGGTCCCACCACCGGCTACCCTCATTGGCGCCGTGCCGGCTATCCCGGAACTCGTCGTGGCAACCGGACTGGCTCTGCGCGTCAGGGCGGTCTACAAGGACGCCAATGGCGTGCTGGAGGAGGTGTTCTCGGCACCGACTGCACCGATCACGCCGGCCGGTACCGGCACCGTCAATGTCCTGCCGGTTGGAACGGTGCTGATCAGCGATACGACTCCGACGCCAGGCTCGGCCTTGACCGCCACGGATGCGTTCACCGACGCCAACGGGACCACGACCTCGGTGATTGCCCATCAGTGGCAGGTGGGGAACGGTGCGATCTTTGCCGACATCGCCGGCGCGACGGGCACGACCTTCACGCCCAGCCAGGCGCAGTCCGGTCAGCAACTGCGTGTCGTCGCGAGTTACACCGATGACCTCGGCACACTTGAGCGAGTCACTTCTGCCGCAACGACAGTGGTCGGTGTTGTGTTTGTCGGTACCGCGGGTGCTGACATATGGACTGGCACGCCAGGCGACGACGTGGCCAGCGCAGGTGATGGCAACGACATCCTGAACGCCTTGGGCGGCAACGACATCCTCAATGGTGACGCGGGCAATGACATTCTCATCGGGGGTGTCGGTGCCGATACCATGGCTGGAGGTCTCGGCGACGATATCTATGAAGTCACCGACCTTGGGGACGTGGT
>NZ_JAHBDN010000035.1:0-115778 GCF_019956445.1 Pseudomonas sp. BF-R-19 | reverse complement strand
CACGATCATCCTGTGCATGTAGATGAAAGGTGTGTTTTCCCAGATCGATGGCGGCAATAGCTACTTTGCTCATGGCAATGATCTCCGATAAGCCCCCTGTGAAAGCTTAGTGGGCGATCACAGGGGGCGGCGGGGGTAGCCATTTCATTAGTGGTTTGTGGTGGTTTCGAAGACTAATTGCCCCTGCATCCTGCTCCAGTCATCACACAGTCAGAAATGGGCATTTTTTTTGCCGCCCATGGCGGGCATACTAGGCCGTCCCTTTCCCTGGTGCCGCCCACCCCTATGCTCCGCATCCTGACTGCCCTAGCCCTGACCTGCCTGCTCCAACCGGCTTTCGCTGACGAGCGCGCGGACACCCAACAACAGTTGGACGCCACGCGTCAGGACATTGCCGAGCTGAAGAAGCTGCTGGGCAAGCTGCAGGAAGAAAAGTCCGGTGTGCAGAAAGAGCTCAAGGGCACCGAAACCGAAATGGGCAAGCTCGAGAAGCAGGTCGATGCCCTGCAAAAAGAGCTGAAGAAAAGCGAAGCCGAGCTGCAGCGACTCGATGCGGAGAAAAAAAAACTCCAGAGCGCGCGCATTGAACAGCAACGACTGATCGCCATTCAGGCCCGGGCGGCCTACCAGAACGGTCGCCAGGAATACCTCAAGCTGCTGCTCAACCAACAGAATCCGGAAAGATTCGCCCGTACCCTCACCTATTACGACTACCTGAGCCAGGCTCGCCTGGAACAGTTGAAGAATTTCAACGAAACCCTGCGCCAACTGTCCAATGTCGAGAAAGACATCGCCATGCAGCAGGCGCAATTGCTGGTGCAGCAAAGCAGCCTCGACACCCAGCGTGACGAGCTCGAGAAAGTCCGCAAGGAGCGCCAGCAAGTCCTGGCCAAGCTCAATGACGATGTAAAGGCTCGCGATCAGAAACTGGCGGCGCGCGAGCAGGATCAGGCAGACCTGTCTAAAGTCCTTAAAACCATTGAAGAAACCCTGGCCCGCCAGGCCCGTGAGGCAGAAGAAGCGCGACAAAAAGCGCTGATTGCCCAGCAGGAAGCCGAAAAAAAGCGTTTACGTGAGGCCCAGGCGCAGGCAGATGCCGGCGACGATGCCCCACGCAAACCGGTCAGATCGACACCTGGCGCACTGGTTTCCAGCTCCGGCGAGACCTTTGGCGGCCCGTTTGCGTCAACCCGCGGCAAACTTCCCTGGCCTGTCGATGGTCGACTGCTGGCGCGCTACGGTGAAAGCCGTGGCGACGATGCCCGGACCAAGTGGGATGGCGTGATGATCGGCGCGTCTGCCGGCAGCACCGTGCATGCGGTGCATGGTGGTCGCGTAGTGTTTGCCGACTGGCTGCGAGGCGCCGGGTTGCTGGTGATCCTCGACCACGGCAACGGTTTTTTGAGTCTTTATGGTCATAACCAGACGCTGCTCAAGTCTGCGGGTGACGTGGTAAAAGCCGGTGAGTCCATCTCCACTGTGGGTAGCAGTGGCGGACAAGATACACCGGCATTGTATTTCGCGATTCGTCAGCAGGGTCACCCGAGTGATCCGGCGCAATGGTGCCGCGCGCAAGGATAAGTGCGTTACCTAATTCAGGAGTTTGTTAGACATGCTGCATTTGTCCCGCCTTACCTCGCTGGCCCTGACGATCGCCCTGGTGATCGGCGCGCCTCTGGCGTTTGCCGCTCAACCAGCGCCGGCGGTTGCGCCTGCGGGCACTGCTGCGACCACCAAGGCGCCACTGCCACTGGATGAGTTGCGCACCTTTGCCGAGGTGATGGACCGGATCAAGGCCGCATATGTCGAACCAGTGGACGACAAGACCCTGCTGGAAAATGCCATCAAGGGCATGCTCAGCAACCTCGACCCGCATTCGGCCTACCTGGGCCCTGAAGATTTCGCCGAGCTGCAGGAAAGCACCAGCGGTGAATTCGGCGGCCTGGGCATCGAAGTCGGCGCCGAAGACGGCTTCATCAAGGTGGTGTCGCCCATTGACGACACTCCGGCCTCCAAGGCCGGCATTCAGGCCGGCGACTTCATCGTCAAGATCAACGGCCAGCCGACCCGTGGCCAGAGCATGACCGAAGCCGTCGACAAGATGCGCGGCAAGATCGGCCAGAAAATCACCCTGACCCTGGTGCGCGACGGTGGCACGCCATTCGACGTGACCCTGACCCGCGCCGTCATCCAGGTGAAGAGCGTGAAGAGCCAGTTGCTGGAATCGGGCTACGGCTACATCCGCATCACCCAGTTCCAGGTCAAGACCGGTGAAGAGGTTTCCAAGGCCCTGGCCAAGCTGCGCAAGGACAACGGCAAGAAGCTCAAGGGTATCATTCTCGACCTGCGCAACAACCCGGGCGGCGTGTTGCAAGCGGCGGTGGAAGTGGTCGACCACTTCATCACCAAGGGTCTGATCGTTTACACCAAGGGCCGTATCGCCAACTCCGAGTTGCGTTTCTCTGCCACCGGCAAGGACGAAAGCGAAGCCGTGCCAATGGTCGTACTGATCAACGGCGGCAGCGCCTCGGCTTCGGAAATTGTCGCCGGCGCCCTGCAGGACCAGAAACGCGCCGTGCTGATGGGCACTACCAGTTTCGGCAAAGGCTCGGTACAGACGGTTCTGCCGCTTAACAACGAGCGCGCATTGAAGATCACCACGGCGCTGTATTACACGCCGAACGGCCGTTCCATCCAGGCCCAGGGCATCGTGCCGGATATTGAAGTACGCAAGGCCAAGATCACCAGCGAGCAGGACAGCGATTACTTCAAGGAAGCTGACTTGCAGGGTCACCTGGGCAACGGCAACGGCGGCGCCGACAAACCGACCGGCACCAGTGGCAAAGCCAAACCTATGCCACAGGACGATGATTACCAATTGGCCCAGGCCCTGAGCCTGCTCAAAGGGCTGAGCATCACGTCCGGCCGTTGAGATGCTTCTGCGGTTGCTGATTGGTCTGTTGTGTTGCCTGGCGGGTGTTGCTCACGCAGAGCCCGCCGGATCGACACCCCACAAAGCCTACCTGAGCCTGATCATCGATGACCTGGGGCAGAACCTGCCCCGGGATCGCCGCGTGCTCGCCCTGCCCGGCCCGGTGACCACGGCAATCATGCCCGACACACCCCACGCCACTGAATTCGCCCGCGAAGCCCATTGCGCCGGCAAGATCGTCATCCTGCACATGCCCATGGATCCGGCCACCGGGCCGTTCGCCTGGCATCCCGAGTTGCCCGTCGACGAGCTGGAAAAACGCCTGAACGCCGCATTCAAAATGGTCCCGTACACCAGCGGCATCAATAACCACATGGGCAGCCGCATGACCGCACAGCCAGCCGCCATGGCGTGGTTGATGGCGGATTTGCAGCGTCGGCATAAATTCTTCGTCGACAGCCGCACCAGCGCCCAGACCGTGGCCGCCGCCCAAGCGCAGAAGATCGGTTTGGCGAGCGTTTCGCGGGATGTGTTTCTCGACGATGAGCGTACAGAAGCTGCGATCCTGACCCAGTTGCAGACAGCGATCAGCCTCGCGCACAAGCAGGGTTCAGCGGTGATGATCGGGCATCCGTATCCGCAGACATTGGCGGTGCTCGAACACGAACTACCCAGGCTCAAGGCTCAGGGGATCGAGTGGATTGATATCCGGCAGATGATCAGTGTGCGCGGCAACCGGGCGACGGCGGCGCATGGCAAGGATGGCGTATACCGCTAGCAGTTACACCGCAAAATCCCTGTGGGAGCGAGCTTGCTCGCGATGGCGTCGTGTCAGTCGACATCATTGTTGAATGACAGATCGCTATCGCGAGCAAGCTCGCTCCCACAGTGGTCCGGGCATGACTACAGGGTTGGCGTTGAATCCTAGAGATACTGCGCCATGATCTCGTCCACCCGCCCTTCCTTGCGCATCTGGTCCAGCGCCGCCTGGAGCTTGGTGACCGTCTCGTCCGGCACGTCCTTGTTCAGCGCCAGGTACAGTTCGGCACTGTTGAAACGCAATACGGTTTTCAACCCGTTAACCCCTTCCTGGCGCGCCAGATAGCGCCCGGCCGGGTCACCGGTGGCCCACAGGTCGATCTGGCCGTTGACCAGCTTCCTGGCGTTGTCCTGATCGCGCAGCACAACGATCGGGTTAAGGCCTTGCTTGGCCAGCGTCTCGGCAATGGCGTCGCCCTTGTAGGCGCCGATCTTGTATTTGCGCGCGTCATTCAAGGTTTCGAGGGTGATCTTGCTGTCAGCCTTGGCCAGCATGATCCAGTCGTCCGGGCCAATTGGGCCGACCCATTTGAATAGCTTCTCGCGATCCGGCAACCGCGCCATGACGAATACGCCGTAGCCGGGTTTTTCCAGGGTGAGTTTGTAGATTCGCTCCCAAGGGAAACGCAGCGTCAGGCTGTAGGTAATGTCGGCGCGCTTGAACATCTCGCGGACGATATCGGTGGCGATGCCATTGATGTTCTCGTCCTGAGCGAAGTTCTTGCCGTTCTTCGCCATGTTGTACGGCGGGAAGTTCTCCGTCAGCAACACCAGGTCGGTATCGGGGCTTTCGACAGCGTGCGCCCCGTTGATGAGCAACAGAGAAGCACTGGCGAGAACGAGAAGAAAGCGTTTAAGCATGTCTGGCTACCGAAATCCATGGCGTACCCAAGAGTGCCTTGGGTACGCCATGGTGTCCACTGGCCTGTATCGATTTTGGTGCTTAGCGCATCACGATTCCGCGATGGGCCATATAGGCCTTGGCTTCCTGCACCGTGTATTCGCCAAAGTGGAAAATACTCGCCGCCAGTACCGCGCTGGCGTGACCTTCGATAATGCCGTCGGCCAGGTGTTGCAGGTTGCCAACACCACCAGAGGCGATCACCGGGATGCCCAGCGCATCGCTGATCGCTCGGGTGACGCCCAGGTCGAAACCGTTTTTCATGCCGTCCTGGTCCATGCTGGTCAGCAGGATTTCGCCGGCACCCAGGCCTTCCATTTTCTTCGCCCACTCAACGGCGTCGAGGCCGGTTGGCTTGCGACCACCATGGGTGAAAATTTCCCAGCGCGGGGTTTCGCCCGGTCCGGAAACCTTCTTCGCGTCGATGGCCACCACGATGCATTGCGAACCGAAATGCTGCGCGGCTTCGCCGACAAACTCCGGGTTGAACACTGCTGCGGTGTTGATCGAAACCTTGTCCGCACCGGCATTGAGCAGGTTGCGGATGTCCTGCACGGTACGCACACCACCGCCCACGGTCAGCGGGATGAACACCTGGCTGGCCATGCGCTCAACGGTGTGCAACGTGGTATCGCGGCCGTCGACGCTGGCGGTGATGTCGAGAAAGGTAATCTCGTCGGCGCCCTGCTCATCGTAGCGACGAGCAATTTCCACCGGGTCACCGGCGTCGCGGATGTTTTCGAATTTCACACCCTTGACCACCCGGCCGTTGTCCACGTCCAGGCAAGGGATGATGCGTTTGGCCAGCGCCATGATCAGTCCTCAGCCTTTGTACGAATCGCAGAAAGCTTGCGCTTCAGCGACGTCGAGGGTGCCTTCGTAGATCGCACGGCCTGTGATCGCACCGATGATGCCCGGCGCCTTGGCGTCGAGCAGGGTCTTGATGTCACCCAGGTTGTGGATGCCGCCGGAAGCGATCACCGGGATCTTTGTTGCAGCAGCCAGTGCGGCGGTGAACGGTACGTTGCAGCCCTGCATCATGCCGTCTTTGGCGATGTCGGTATAAACGATCGAAGACACGCCGTCGGCCTCAAACTGCTTGGCCAGGTCGATCACCTGGATGGTGCTGATTTCAGCCCAGCCGTCAGTGGCGACAAAACCGTCTTTGGCATCCAGACCCACGATGATTTTGCCCGGGAACGCGCGGCAGGCTTCGGCGACGAAGGCTGGATCTTTCACGGCCTTGGTGCCGATGATCACGTAGCTCACACCCGCTTTCACGTAATGCTCGATGGTTTCCAGGGAGCGGATACCGCCGCCGATCTGGATCGGCAGGTTCGGGTAGCGCTTGGCGATGGCAGTGACCACTTCGCCGTTGACCGGCTGGCCTTCGAAGGCGCCGTTCAGGTCGACCAGATGCAGACGACGGCAACCGCCCTCCACCCACTTGGCAGCCATGCTCACCGGGTCATCGGAGAACACTGTGGAATCTTCCATGCGGCCCTGGCGCAGACGAACACAGGCACCGTCTTTAAGATCGATAGCGGGAATAATCAGCATCTGGCAAACCTTCAAATTTGAATGTTCAGCTTGGCTCGGAAATCAGTTTTTCTCGAGCGCCCACAGGTCGCTTTCGATGCTTTCGAACCTCTCTTTGAGGTGCGCCTGCACATCGAAAATCGCCCTGTTGTAATAGTGCGGAGCAATTTCACGGGTAAACAGCTCAAGAATCTCCCCTGCCTCGAACGAACCGAGGTCGAGTTCGAAGCGGTCTTCCATGAAGCGCTTGATCTTGCGATTGGCCTCGCTCTCCTGCTCGGGAGTGAGGGTCAGAATCGGCGGCTTGGATTTCTTGATTGCCATTTACCAGCGACCGTCCCACGCAGCGAAGTTCTGCAGCAACTGCAGGCCATGGGTATGGCTTTTCTCCGGGTGGAACTGCACGGCGAAACGCGAGCCTTCGGCCAGCGCGGCGGCGAAATCGACACCGTAGTGACCGCCACCCACCACCTGCCGCGCGTTGGCGGCAGCGATGTAGTAGCTGTGCACGAAGTAGAACCGCGCCAGGTCCGGAATGTCGTGCCACAGCGGGTGACTGACCTTCTGCTTCACTTCGTTCCAGCCCATGTGCGGGACTTTCAGGTGTTCGCCGTCTTCATGCAGGTCTTTGCCGAAGAACTTCACCGCGCCCGGGAACAGGCCAATGCAGTCGACACCGTCGTTCTCTTCGCTGGTGTCGAGCAAGGCTTGCATGCCCACGCAGATACCAAGGAACGGACGGTCCTGACTGACTTCACGCACCAGCGAATCGAAGCCGAGGCGACGGATCTCCGCCATGCAATCGCGAATCGCGCCAACGCCGGGGAAAACCACCCGGTCGGCTTCGCGAATCACGCTGGCATCGCTGGTGATCAGCACCTTGCCGGCACCGACGTGCTCGAGGGCCTTGGCCACCGAGTGCAGGTTGCCCATGCCGTAATCGATAACCGCGACTGTCTGCATTACAGGACGCCCTTGGTCGATGGCATTTGCCCGGCCATGCGGTCATCGAGCTCGACGGCCATGCGCAGGGCGCGGCCGAAAGCCTTGAACACGGTTTCGATCTGGTGGTGGGTGTTGGTGCCACGCAGGTTGTCGATGTGCAGGCTGACCAATGCATGGTTGACGAAGCCCTGGAAGAACTCCTGGAACAGGTCAACGTCGAAGCCGCCGACGGTGGCGCGGGTGTACGGCACGTGCATCTGCAGGCCTGGACGACCGGAGAAGTCGATCACCACGCGCGACAGCGCTTCATCGAGCGGCACATAGGCGTGGCCGTAGCGACGGATGCCTTTCTTGTCGCCGATGGCTTTGGCAAACGCCTGGCCGAGGGTGATACCGACGTCTTCCACGGTGTGGTGGTCATCGATATGCAGGTCGCCCTTGCTGACAATATCCAGGTCGATCAACCCGTGACGGGCGATCTGGTCCAGCATGTGCTCAAGAAAAGGAACACCGATATCGAATCGGGCCTTTCCGGTGCCATCGAGGTTGATCGAGGCTTTGATCTGGGTTTCCAGAGTGTCGCGCTCGACAGACGCCTTACGTTCGGCCATCACCAGCTCCGCAAAATCATTGGGCGAAAAAGGCAGCCATTATAGGCGTGCGGGCGCCAAACAGAAACACGCGAGGTGATATCCCTGACGGAGTGAATTCGGGGGTGTCGGCGATAGACATGTCCATACAAGCCATTTGGCACACCACAAAACAAAATGTGGGAGCGGGCTTGCTCGCGAAGAGGCAGTCACATTCAACAAATGTGTTGACTGGCACACCGCTTTCGCGAGCAAGCCCGCTCCCACAGGGGCTGCGGCTCACCTTGATTTTAGTGGAACAGCACCGCCGTCTTCTGCAAGGTCACCCAAACACCCCACGCCAGCGGAATGCCCACCACCAGCCACGCCGCAATCGCCAGCGGCTTGGTGCCCGGTGCGGCTTTCCACTCCAGCACGGTGCTGCTGTCAGCGCCTTTGTCATGGCCCAGCGCCTGCTCGGCGGCCAGTTCGGCGTCGGTCATGAAGTACTTGTCCGCCACTGGACGCACCAGCAGGTTGCACAGGAAACCCAGCACCAGCAGGCCGGCGAGGATGTACAGGGTGATGTCGTAGGCCGCCGCACGCTCGACGCCGATGCTCAGCTGATATTCACGCAGGTAATTCACCAGCACTGGACCGAGCACGCCGGCAGCAGCCCACGCGGTGAGCAGACGACCGTGAATCGCACCGACCATTTGCGTACCGAACAGGTCCGCCAGATACGCCGGCACAGTCGCGAAACCACCGCCATACATCGACAGGATGATGCAGAACGCCGCCACGAACAGCGCGATGCTGCCCAGGTGACCCAGGTTCGGAATCAGTCCGTACAGGGCAAAGCCCAAGGCGAAGAACACGAAGTAAGTGTTTTTACGGCCCAGGTAGTCCGAGAACGAAGCCCAGAAGAAGCGCCCGCCGATGTTGAACAGGCTGAGCAAACCGGTGAACCCGGCAGCGATGGCGGCAATCGAAGCCAGTTGCGAGGCGTCCAGTTGACCGAAAGTCAGCTCATTGCCCAGCAACTTGCCCGCGAACACTTCCTGCAACAGCGGCGACGCCATGCCGAGGATGCCGATACCGGCCGAAACGTTCAGGCACAGCACCAGCCACACCAGACGGAACTGCGGCGTCTTCCAGGCCACATTCACGTGAACATGACGATGCGTGATCATCGCGTTCGAGGCTTTTTTCGCCGGGGCCGTCCAGCCTTCCGGCTTCCAGCCGGTTGGCGGAACGCGGTAGGACAGCGCGCCACCGATCATGAACACGAAGTAGATCGCGGCCATCACCAGGAAGCTCTGCCACACGCCGACACTGGTTGGCGAAGCGAAATGCCCCATCAGCGCCGCCGCCAGCGGAGCGCCGACCATAGCGCCGCCGCCGAAGCCCATGATCGCCATGCCGGTCGCCATGCCGCGCTTGTCCGGGAACCATTTGATCAGGGTCGACACCGGCGAAATGTAGCCCAGGCCCAGGCCGATACCGCCAATGACCCCGGAGCCGATCCACATCAGCCAGATCTGGTGGGTGTACACCCCCAGCGCCGAAATCAGCAGGCCGCCACACCAGCACAGTGCCGATACGACACCCGCCTTGCGCGGTCCGGCGTGTTCCAGCCAGCCACCCCAGATAGCGGCCGAGCAACCCAGGAAGATGAAGAACAGGGTGTAGATCCAGCCAAGCATCGAGATCGGCCAGTCACACTGGGACGAAAAGACTTGTGCGATAAAACTCATGTCGGGTGCGCAGGCCGCTGGAGCGGTGACGCCCAGCGCCTTGGACAGCGGCAACCAGAACACCGAAAAGCCATAGGCCATGCCGATGCACAGGTGGATGGCCAACGCGGCCGGTGGCACCAGCCAACGGTTGAAACCGGGCTTGGCGATGATCCGCTCCTTGGACAGGAACGCAGGCTGGTCGGCACTGAAGCCGTCCGCCGTGATGCTCGTGGTCATTGTGTATCCCCCAATTATCAGTATGGTTCGCCAGCCACAGTTCACTCCCGGCCTTTATGCACGCAGGCATGACCGTTTTTTTCGGTGGAGCGCCTAGTTGTGCGACAACAGGTCGCAGAAGGACGGACGAACGGGCAAAGGTTACCATCTGCTAGTGGTAGAAAAACCAAACTGACATCACGTTTTGTACGTCATCTGATCTCCATCGCTTCATGACCTCACAGGAATCACCATGCCGATCATTGTCGAGCCGCTGAACCAAGCCACTGCCCAGGATCGGCAGGATCTGCAGAAGATCTACCGCGACGCCCCGGACTGGTTGTTCGCGCCGTTTTCCGGGGAAGCGCAGTTGATCGAGGACTGTTTGCGCGACGGCACACTGATCGCCGGACGCTTCAATGATCGCCTGCTGGGCGCGGCCCGCTTGCAAAGGCACCAAGACGCCTGGCACTTGTCCCAAATATGTGTGCGAAAAATCACCCGTCGCCGTGGTGTTGCCGAGCGACTGGTCGCCGAAGCCCAGAAAATGGCCGCGCAATCAGGCACGACCCTGCGCCTGCTGGCGCCTGCCGGGCATCTGGAGGCTCAGGCGTTGGCCGCCAAGCTGAAACTGCCGCTGGACGTATTGCCGGCGTGATCACTGACCGGTCGTCTGTTCGGGGGCGCTATACTCCTCGGCTAAATTTTGAATTCGATTAACTACAAGGACTCGCCCATGAAAGCGTTCGGCAAAATCCTGGGTCTGGTACTTCTCGGGCTGTTGCTGATCATTGTGGCGCTGGGCTTTGCCCTGACCCATCTCTTCGATCCCAACGACTACAAAGACGAGATTCGCCAGATTGCCCGCGACAAGGCCCACATCGAGCTGACGCTCAATGGCGATATCGGCTGGAGCCTGTTCCCGTGGCTGGGCCTGGAACTGCACGACGCCAGTGTGGCGACCCTGATCAAGCCGGCCGAACCGTTTGCCGACTTGCAGATGCTCGGCCTGTCGGTGCGCGTACTGCCGCTGCTGCGCCGTGAAGTGCAGATGAGCGACGTGCGCGTCGAGGGCCTGAACCTGCGCCTGATCCGCGACAAGGACGGCCACGGCAATTGGCAAGACGTCGGCAAGCTGCCGGCAGCGGCCAACTCCGACGCGACCAGCACCCCGCCGGCCGCTGGCGAACCTGCGTCCGAAGCCAGCGTCGCGGCGGAAAAACCGGCTCAGCCGATTCGCCTGGACATCGACAGCCTGACCGTGAACAACGCACGGGTCGAATACAGCGACGAAAAAACCGGCAAGAGCTTCAGCGCCGAAAGCATTCAGTTGAGCACCGGTGCGGTTCACGACTCCGTCAACATTCCGCTCAAGCTCACGGCTTTCCTGTCAGCCAACCAGCCGGCATTGCGAGTGCGCACCGAGCTCAACGGTGAGGTGCGCATCGCACGTGCACTGCAGCGCTATCAGCTCGAAGACATGAAGTTGTCCGGCGAAGTTACCGGCGACCCGCTGCAAGGCAAGACCATGACCTTCTCCGCCCAGGGCCAGTTGGTGCTGGACAGGGCCGCCAATGTCGCCGAGTGGACCGGCATCAAGATCTCCGCCAACCAACTGCGGGCACTGGGTGAATTGAAGGTCAACGACCTCGACAAGACCCCACAAGTCAGCGGCGGTATCTCGATTGCCCAGTTCGACCTGGCGAAATTCGTCGACAGCATCGGCCAGAAACTCCCGGCCATGGCCGAAGGCAGCCTGAGCAAGGTCGAACTGGTCAGCCGTCTGGCAGCAACACCCACCAGCCTGGCGTTCGACGACCTCAACCTGAAAGTCGACGACAGCACCTTCAGCGGCCGCATTGCTGTCGAAGACTACGCCAAGCAGTCGCTGCGCGCCGTGCTCAAGGCCGACACCTTCAACGTCGACCGTTACCTGCCGCCGAAATCCGCCGAGGCCAATAGCGCGACACAAGTACGCCAGGCCGAAGTCGCCAGCACCGAAGCCAATGCCATGGCCGGTGCCGGCAGCACCCCATTACCACCCGCGCCAACCAAGGACGCGTGGAGCAGCGAGCGCCTGTTGCCCGTGGAACGCTTGAGCAAGCTCGATGTGGACGCCGACCTGACCTTCGGCCAGTTGACCCTGCAAAAACTGCCGATCCATAACGCCGCGCTCAAGGCCACCGGCCAGGGCGGCCTGCTGACACTGGCCAACCTGCGCGGCGACCTGTATGAGGGCAACTTCGAAACCACCGGCACGCTCGATGTACGCCAGCCAGTGCCGGCGCTGAACCTGCAGACGAAGATCAGCCGGGTACCGGCAGAAAAAATCCTCGAAAGCCAGGGCAAGAACCCGCCGGTCAAAGGCCTGGTCACGCTCAACAGCAGCCTGACCGGCAGCGGCAACAGCCAGAAAGCGTTGATCGAAACCCTCAACGGCAATGCCAGTTTTGTCATCAACAATGGCGTGCTGCTCAACGCCAACCTTGAGCAACAGCTGTGCAAAGGCATCGCCACGCTCAACCGCAAAACCCTCAACGGTGAGCCGCGGGGCAAGGACACACCGTTCCAGGAGCTCAAGGGCAACCTGACCTTGCGTAACGGCGTGGCCAGCAACCCCGACCTGAAAGCGCGCATCCCGGGCATGACCGTCAACGGTGACGGTGACATCGATCTGCGCGTGCTGGGCATGGACTACCGCGTCGGCATCATCGTCGAGGGCGATACCAGCGCCATGCCGGACCCGGCCTGTCAGGTTGGCGACAAGTTTGTCGGTGTCGAGTGGCCACTGCGCTGCCGCGGCCCGCTGGAACTGGGCGCCAAGGCTTGCCGTTTGGATAACGACCGCATGAGCCAGGTCGCGGCCAAACTGGCTGGCGACAGGATCAGCGAAAAAATCGACGAGAAATGGGGCGACAAGGTCGACCCGAAAATGAAAGACGCGCTCAAGGAGCTGTTCAAGCGATGAGAGCCGAGCAGTTTTCAACGGCGGTGCTGGACTGGTTCGACCGCCACGGCCGGCACGATTTGCCCTGGCAGCAAGACATCAACCCGTATCGGGTGTGGGTCTCGGAAATCATGTTGCAGCAGACCCAGGTCAGCACCGTGCTGAACTACTTCGACCGTTTCATGGCCTCGTTGCCAACGGTCGAAGCCCTGGCGGCGGCACCGGAAGACGAAGTGCTGCACCTGTGGACGGGCCTGGGTTACTACACCCGCGCGCGCAATTTGCAGAAGACCGCGAAGATCGTCGTCGAGCAGTACGGCGGCGAATTCCCCCGGGACGTGGAAAAACTCACTGATCTGCCGGGGATCGGCCTGTCCACCGCTGGCGCCATTGCCAGCATCAGCATGGGCCTGCGCGCGCCGATCCTCGACGGCAACGTCAAACGGGTGCTGGCACGCTTTACCGCGCAAGAGGGCTACCCCGGCGAGCCGAAGGTCGCCAAACAGCTCTGGGCCAACGCTGAGCGCTTTACGCCGCAGACCCGCGTCAACGCCTACACCCAGGCGATGATGGACCTGGGCGCCACACTCTGCACCCGCAGCAAACCGAGCTGCCTGCTGTGCCCGCTGGAAAAGGGCTGTGAGGCGCGCATGCTCGGCCTGGAAACCCGCTACCCGATCCCCAAGCCGCGCAAAGCCATCCCGCAGAAACGCACATTGATGCCGATGCTCGCCAACGGCGAGGGTGCGATCCTGCTTTACCGTCGCCCGTCCACGGGCCTGTGGGGCGGTTTGTGGAGCCTGCCGGAACTCGACGACCTCGACGACCTGCCGCATCTGGCATCGCAGCACTCGCTGGAACTGGGCACTCAACAGGCACTGCCGAGCCTGGTGCACACCTTCAGCCATTTTCAGTTATCCATCGAACCCTGGCTGGTTCAGGTCCAGGAGTCCGGCCATCACGTGGCCGAGGCTGACTGGCTCTGGTATAACCTCGCCACCCCGCCGCGCCTGGGCCTTGCCGCCCCGGTCAAAACCTTGCTCGAACGCGCGGCCGCCGTATTGAACGCAGGAGAGTCGTCATGACCCGCACCATCATGTGCCGCAAGTACAAAGAAGAATTGCCAGGCCTGGAGCGCGCTCCGTTCCCGGGCGCCAAAGGCCAGGACATTTTTGACCACGTCTCGCAAAAGGCCTGGGCCGACTGGCAGAAGCACCAGACCCTGCTGATCAACGAAAAACGCCTGAACATGATGAACGCCGAAGATCGCAAATATCTTCAGGGCGAGATGGACAAGTACTTCTCCGGCGAGGATTACGCCAAGGCCGAAGGCTACGTGCCGCCGTCGGAATAACCCCGATTTATCGGGGGTCGGAACGTAAGCGACGGTAATAATTAAAATTTTTTTGAAAACTTGCTTGACGACCCCCTGAAAAACCCGTTTAATGCGCCCCGTTGCCCAGATAGCTCAGTCGGTAGAGCAGGGGATTGAAAATCCCCGTGTCGGCGGTTCGATTCCGTCTCTGGGCACCAAATACCGAAAACCCTGAATCGCAAGATTCAGGGTTTTTTTATGCCTGCGATTTGATGAGACACCGGTCCAGCCACCATCGAAGCGACACTTCCCCACCTCCTCTCGCCACGCCAGCAAGTGCCCGTAATGGTTGCCGGGGCTGACTCCCGAAAAGCCTTCAGGCATCGGATATCGGTAATTCCTGGCTGCCCCTGCTCTGTCAGAACGCTCTGTCTGCTTTAACGGAAATGGATGACATACGCTGATCGTCGGTTTGCGCAGAATCGGCATTTTTGGCCTGTCGAAATTTTCGTCTCCTATCGTTATTTCAGAAGACCCGCTGAGGCTGCAGGGTGACTTTTGCCACACGCCCTGACTGTTGAGTAGCCAGTCACGTAGATGACTTGCCAATAATTGGATTAGAGGGATTGGGATGTCTTGGGATGTAATTAGCCTATTGGCGCTCGTGGCGTTCTGCGCCGGTTTTTTTGATGCGATTGCGGGTGGGGGCGGATTGATCACATTGCCTGCACTGTTTCTGGCTGGGGTGGACCCTATCAGTGCGATTGCCACGAACAAGTTCCAGGCCGCTTCGGCAACTGTTTCGGCAACTGTAACCTTTGCTCGCAAAGGAATGATCGAGTGGCGCGAAGGCCGTTTCCTGGTTGTCTGCGGATTTATTGGCGGCGCCAGTGGTGCCTTGCTGGTCAGCTCTATTGATAAGCGCTATCTGGAAGTTTGCGTACCTATCATGCTGATCCTGGTAGCCATCTATTTTGCGCTCTCTCCAAAGCTGGCCAATGAAGATCGACGCAAGAGAATCGGCATTCTGCTTTTTTCGTTTAGCGTTGCGCCGATTCTTGGCTTCTACGACGGTATATTTGGCCCCGGTGTGGGCTCTTTCTTTATCGTCGGATTCGTACTGCTCTGCGGCTTGGGCATGATGCGGGCCATGAGCTTTACCAAACTTGCCAATGCCTCATGCAATCTCGGTTCTCTGTCGGTCTTTATCACCAAAGGTGTGATTATCTGGCCGGTAGCCATTGCCATGGCTTTGGCGGCCTTCGTCGGTGCTCAATTGGGTGCACGGGCCGCTGTCCGGGTCGGACCACGGTTGATCAAACCCATGTTGATCGTGGTCTGCTGCGCCTTGGCCATCAAGCTGCTGAGCGTAGAAACCAACCCTTTACGCGTTGCACTCATCCAAGCGTACGCGGGTGTTAATAACGAAAAACCCTGAGTCGCAGGGCTCAGGGTTTAGAGCCTCTCGTTAACTCGCATCATTCCAGTGGAAAACCAGATTACGCGCTGCACCACTGCCAACATCGGCAACGTCATGCCGTGTTTCTCCGTGATGCGTCGCAATGACCGTGTATTTACCGGCAGGCAGTTTCACGTAAACCAGCGGACCGGCGTCATTGAGCGTCAGCACGGTCTGCCCCGGGGCTTTCTGAATAACCACATTCACGTCAGGAGCGTATTCATTTCCCGTCCCGACAGAGAACGTCATGTGCAGGTTATAGCCGGTGGTCTGCTGGATGGCCTTGGACTCATCCTCGCCGATACCGCCGGACAGGTAAGTGATGCCGTTTTGCTCCTGGCTTTGCACCTGTACCCCCGAGCTGTCGATGGGCTCAAGGCTGGCGGCAGGTGACATCGCTGGAAACATCAGCACGCCTACAGCGGTGAGGGGCAACAGGAGTGTATGGAGGTATTTCATGATGACGACTCCCGGGTTCTGCAGAACCCAATCGTTACACTCTTTGGATTTCCAGCCGGAGGGAGGGGTTTAGATTGATTTGGCCTGAGTACGAAACGTACTACGCCATTTGTTCCTCAGCCTTCGCCCAGATTCAGACCCGTCCTGCCGGAGGACCCGGTATTTCCTGCCTGTTTTTCAGTAACTCCCGGCATCTTCGAAGGGTACTCACTTGTCATTCTCTTTCGCTGTTCAACCTGCTGCGGAAGACCTCATGACGGCCCTCACATCCAATGACACTCACGATCCACATCTGGCATCACTGCTTGGCAACCTTGGAAAATTGATCCATCAGGCACGTCAGAAAGTGCTTCGGGCGGTCGATACCGTGCAAGTGCAAACCTGTTGGCAAATTGGCCGACACATCGTTGAATACGAACAGAACGGCGCGCGCCGGGCCAGGTATGGCAAAGAGTTACTGTCGACCTTGGCCAAAGTGCTAACTGCGGAGTTCGGAAAGGGATTTGACGCTTCCAACCTTCGGTATATGCGTCTGTTCTATCAAGCCTTTCCAATTCGTGACGCACTGCGTCACGAATTGAGCTGGACCCACTACCGCCACCTGCTTCGGGTCGACAACGACAGCGCTCGTCTCTGGTACATGAACGAATCAGCCACCCAAAACTGGTCAAGCCGCGCCCTGGAACGCCAGATCAATACGTTGTACTACGAACGCCTGCTGGCGAGCCGCGATCGCGGCAGCGTCAAGCAGGAGGCCGCCACAAACATTAAAAACATGAAGGCCAGCCCTCGGGATTTCATCCGTGATCCGGTGGTACTGGAGTTTCTTGGTTTACCCAATGCCGGCAAGCTTCAGGAAAGCGAGATCGAACAAGCGCTGATCGAACAATTGCAGGGCTTCCTGCTGGAACTGGGAAAGGGCTTCGCGTTCATTGCCCGCAAGCAACGCATCAGTATCGGCAGCAAAGACTTCTGCATCGATTTGGTGTTCTACAACTACTTGCTCAAGTGCTTCGTCCTCTTCGATATCAAGCGCGCTGAACTGACCCATCAGGATCTGGGGCAGATGGATATGTACTTGAGCATGTACGACAACCTCAAACGTGGCGCGCAAGACAGTCCCACCGTCGGCATCATTCTCTGCGCGCAAAAGGATCAATCCGTGGTGCGTTACTCAGTGCTGGAAGGCAACGAGCAACTGCTCGCCAGCAAGTACAAGCTTGTCCTGCCGAGTGAAGAGGAACTGCGTAACGAACTGGATCGGCAACGGGCGGCACTTGAAGAACGACTGCTCGATCAACAACCGCGTTGAGGCGAACGGATTGTTCATCAACGGCATCAAGACTATCGTTGGCAGCTACCCGCAAAGGACTGACGCCGATGAATTTGCAGGACACGCCTCCACTGACCCCCACTCGCATCGAGTTGCCGCTGCCGGATACCACTCCCGGCAAACCGTTCAAGGAAACCGCTTCGGACGGTTTCATCCTCGGCGGCTTCACCTGGCGACACGCCTCTCAGGACGCCGCTCGTCCAGTCGTGATCATCAATGCCGCCACCTCGGTCCGTTGCCGCCATTACTCACGCTTCGCCGACTACCTGTTCGCCCGCGGCTTCGATGTCATCACCTATGACTACCGCGGCATCGGCGAGTCGCGGCCGGCATCGCTCAAGGGGCTTCAAGCCTCGTGGACCGATTGGGGAGCGCTGGATTTCGAGGCGATGCTCAAGCGCGCACAGCGTGAGTTCCCAAGGCAGCCTATCGATGTGGTCGGCCACAGCTTTGGCGGCTGTGCAGCGGGCCTGGGGGCGTCCGGGCACCTGATCCGGCGTCTGGTGACGGTCGGTGCGCAATTTGCCTACTGGCGCGACTATGCGCCGGCCCATCGCTGGCGCATGTTCGGCAAGTGGCATGTGCTGATGCCACTGGTGACGATGATCTACGGCTACTTTCCGGGCAAACGCCTTGGCTGGCTGGAAGACACACCCGCCGGCGTGGTCCGTGACTGGAGCCTCTCCACTGCCCGCTACGAGAAACGCCCCAGCGGCCGCACAATCAGCAAAACCGCCGGACAGCTACCCTTTGCCGGCGTCACCGCGCAAACCCTCGCCATCAGCATCAGCGACGATCCCTACGGCACGGTCCCGGCCATCGAACGCCTGCTTGGCTACTTCACCGGCAGCACAAACTCTCACCTGCGTATCCATCCCCAAGACATCGGCGAAGAAGAAGTCGGACATTTCGCCTTTTTTCGCAGCGCATACCAAGCCACACTATGGCCCATTGCATTGGCCTGGCTGCAAAACGGCGAACTGGCCCCCGATACCCCCGGGCGGCGAGTGCCACGCAGCTAGGCCTTTTGCCCTTTCAACGAATACGGAACGACGCCCATGGCCTCCGCCAACAAGCAGCAAAAACGCGCCTCCCGCGCCAAGGCCAAGGCCAAGCAGAACCGCACCCAGCGGGCTGCCGCGCCGGTGGAACTGGACCCGAACGACGATCGCATCGACTTCGAATCGGTAGACCTGACCGACATGTTCAAAGAGATGATCGACGCACAAAAGATCAGCCAGCAGGCCATGTGCGCGGCCTTTCTGGAACATCCGCTTATCGCACTGGTACTGGAGCAGGAAGGTGAGGAAACAGCGACAGACTTCATCCTCGCTGCTCTGATCGAATATCGCCAATGGTCGGCCGAAACCGACGAAGCCGGCGCCCTGGCGTGGATCGAATCACCGGCCTTCCAGGCCGACTACGTGGCGGCGTCCGACGCCATTGCCGCGCAAACCCAACAGAAACCGAACTGAGTTCCCATGGCCTCCCTGAACAAGCAACAGAAACGCGCCAAGCGCGCAAAAGCCAAAGCCAAGCAGATCAATATCCATGGCAGAAAGCCCGCCGCACTGGACGATGATGACCTGGGCCACCTCGCCGAGCCAATCCCGGAATACACCCTGGCGATGTTCAGCAAAATGCGCGAAGCGGAAGCCGTCAGCCGCAGCGAAATGCTCTCGGTGCTGCTGACGAACCTGGCCTTTATCATCATCGACCATCCAGAACTGCTGGACATGGAAAACGCCGACGACGAAGGCATGGCCGCCACCCACCTGGCCGCCGACATGCTGATCGACTACCGCTTGTGGGCCGACGGCATGGATCGCGAGACCGCCCAGGCCTGGCTGAGCGAGCCACAGTTCATTGCTGACTTCGGCGCTGCACTGGATGTCTACCGCGAGTCGCTGGAAGTACCGGAAGAAAAAGCCGAGTAAGGGTTACGCCCAAACAAAAACGGCCGCTTGTCATCACTGACAGCGGCCGTTTTGCATTACACGGTATGGATCAGTTCAGCACTACCGCGCCACGTTTTTCCAGCTTGCGGCGGCGAGCCACCAGCAAACCGGCCGCTACCACCAGAGCACTGAGCAAGCCGGTCGCGAGAATTTCCACGCGATGGGCATCCTGGAACAGCATGATGGTCAGGGCCGCGACAATGAAGACGATCACCGCGTAGGTCAGGCCCGGGAACAGCCACATGCTGAAGGCGATTTTTTCGCCGCGCGCTATACGCTGCTTACGCATGCGCAGTTGCGAAATCGCAATTACCAGGTACACCAGCAATGCGATGGCGCCGGAGCTGGCCAGCAGGAATTCGAACACGGCAGCCGGGGCCACGTAGTTGGCGAATGTTGCCAGGAACGCGGCGCCAGTGGACAACATCACTGCCCAGTAAGGCGTGCCACTTTTGTTGGTGCGCGTGGACATCGCCGGCGCATCGCCGCGCTTGCCCAAGGAAAACATCATGCGCGACGACGTGTAGAGCGCCGAGTTCAGGCAGCTGGTCACAGCAACCAGTACCACAATGTCGACGATCATCTTGGCGTTCGGGATGCCCATGCGTTCAAGCACAGTCTGGTAGGAACCAAGGCTGGCCAGGATCGGGTCGTTCCATGGCACCAGGGCCACAACGATGAAGATCGACACGAGGTAGAACAAGCCGATCCGCCAGATCACCGAGTTGGTGGCCTTGGAGATTTGCTTGCCCGGATCTTTCGACTCCGCGGCCGCGATGGTCACGATCTCGGTACCCATGAAGGAGAACATGGTGGTCAGGATGGCACCCAACACCGCGCCCATGCCGTTTGGCAGGAAGCCCTGGGTGTCGAACAGATGGGAAACGCCGCTGACCTGGCTGCCCGGCAGTAAGCCGAAGATCGCCATGAGGCCCAGAACAATGAAACCGATGATGGCCAACACTTTGATCAGGGCGAACCAGAACTCGAACTCACCGTAGTTCTTTACGCTGAACAGGTTGGTCACGGTCAGCAGCATCGTGATGACCAGGGCGAAGGCCCAGATGTCCACGCCAGGGAACCAGGCATGCAGGATGGTCGCGGCGGCGTTGGCTTCCAGTGGAATCACCAGCACCCAGAACCACCAGTACAACCAGCCGATGGTGAAACCGGCCCAGTGACCGATCGCGCGGTCGGCGTAAGTCGAAAACGAACCGGTGTCCGGCGAGGCAACGGCCATTTCGCCGAGCATGCGCATCACCAGCACCACCAACATGCCGGCGGCGGCGTAAGCCAACAGAACAGCCGGACCTGCAGCGGCGATGGCGTGACCCGAGCCAACGAACAAGCCGGCGCCGATAACCCCGGCAATCGACAGCATGGTCACGTGGCGCGGTTTGAGCCCCTGTTCGAGGCCATTAGAGCTTTGGGTACTGCTCATTAAAACTACCTTTGTAAGGAGAAGCGAATGCGTGCATCCCGTTCGGCGGTCCTTCTCGTAAAAAGAAGCCAACAGGGCGTTCTGGATTCTGCACGCAATAATTGCGCCAAAATATTTCAAATCCTTCTAGCCCGGTGATTCCAACCAGACCGGACAGTCATCGCAACCCATTGAATTTAATGGCACTTTGCCAGAGCGTTACCCTGCCACCCACTTTGTGTGGTGAATCAGCGCACCGGAAACACACCTGAAAATGGCTCCGCGCACATTAAAAGTGCACAAGCGGTGCATTTGGCCGGATAGCGCTTCCAACACCCTGGCAAAGCTGGCAACATCGCGCCTTTTTTTGCGGCAGCCACCGCGCTTTTTATCGACAGGCAAGGTTCAAACAGCTGTTCGGTTGTTGATGGGGCGACAGTCTGCTGCGCCGATGCGACAACCTGCCACGCACCAGCCGTTTACCGTCCGTAGCGCTGTTGGCTGCCATTGAAACGCTATGCTAGGTTGGCCGCCTCGCCAGGAAGGCCGCCAACAGCAGGAGCGCAACATATATGAGGAACGCACATGGCTGAGGCCACGCCCGCGCTTGAAATCCGCAACTTGCACAAACGCTACGGTTCGCTGGAGGTGCTCAAAGGCATCTCGCTGACCGCCCGCGACGGCGATGTGATCTCGATCCTGGGTTCCTCCGGCTCCGGCAAGTCCACGTTCCTGCGGTGCATCAACCTGCTGGAGAACCCGCACCAGGGCCAGATCCTGGTCGCCGGTGAAGAACTCAAGCTCAAGGCCGCGAAGAACGGTGAACTGGTGGCCGCCGACGGCAAGCAGATCAATCGCCTGCGCAGCGAAATCGGTTTTGTGTTTCAAAACTTTAATCTGTGGCCGCACATGAGCGTGCTCGACAACATCATCGAAGCCCCGCGCCGCGTGCTCGGCCAAAGCAAGGCCGAAGCCATCGAAGTGGCCGAAGCCCTGCTGGCCAAGGTCGGTATCGCCGACAAGCGCCATGCCTACCCGGCGCAGTTGTCCGGCGGCCAGCAACAACGGGCGGCCATCGCCCGCACCCTGGCCATGCAGCCCAAGGTCATCCTGTTCGACGAGCCGACCTCGGCGCTTGACCCGGAAATGGTCCAGGAAGTACTTAATGTCATCCGCGCGCTGGCTGAAGAAGGCCGCACCATGCTGCTCGTGACCCACGAAATGGGCTTCGCCCGTCAGGTCTCCAGCGAAGTGGTGTTCCTCCACCAGGGCCTGGTAGAAGAGCAAGGATCGCCACAGCAGGTGTTCGAAAACCCGCTTTCGGCGCGCTGCAAACAATTCATGTCCAGCAACCGCTAACGGAGCTACCCACATGCAGAACTACAAAAAGGTCTTCCTGGCTGCCGCCGCCACCCTGGCGTTCAGCGCCGGTGCCATGGCCGAAACCCTGAAGATGGGCATCGAAGCGGCTTACCCGCCGTTCAACAATAAAGATGCCAGTGGCAATGTCGTCGGCTTCGACAAAGAGATCGGCGACGCCCTGTGCGCCAAGATGAAAGTCGAGTGCACCGTCGTGACCTCCGACTGGGACGGCATCATCCCGGCCCTGAACGCCAAGAAGTTCGACTTCCTGATCTCCTCGATGTCGATCACCGACGAGCGCAAGCAAGCGGTGGACTTCACCGACCCGTACTACTCCAACAAGCTGCAGTTCATCGCCAAGAAAGACATCGACTTCAAAACCGACAAGGCGGCGCTCAAAGGCAAGATCATCGGCGCCCAGCGCGCGACCCTGGCCGGTACCTTCCTGGAAGACAACTATGGTGACGACATCACCATCAAGCTCTACGACACCCAGGAAAACGCCTACCTCGACCTGACTTCCGGTCGTCTGGACGGCATCCTGGCCGACAAGTACGTCAACTACGAATGGCTGAAAAGCGACGCTGGCCGTAGCTACGAGTTCAAGGGCGACCCGGTGGAAGAAAGCGACAAGATCGGTATTGCCGTACGAAAAGGCGATGCGATCCGCGCGAAGCTGAACACCGCGCTGAAAGAAATCGTCGCTGACGGCACCTACAAGAAGATCAACGACAAGTACTTCCCGTTCAGCATCTATTGATACTGACCTGCCTGACCGGCGCCTGATGGCGTCGGTTCTCGGCCTTGCCTGCCGCGATTTGAAAAGAAATCCATGATTATCGACCTCTACGGATTCGGCCCGGCGCTCGCCGCTGGCGCGCTGATGACTGTGAAACTGGCACTCTCGGCCCTGTGCCTGGGGCTGGTGCTCGGTCTGCTCGGCGCCTTGGCCAAGACTTCCCCGTACAAGCCGCTGCAATGGCTTGGCGGCACTTATTCGACCCTGGTTCGCGGCATCCCGGAATTGCTCTGGGTGCTGTTGATCTACTTCGGCACTGTCAATTTGATGCGTGCCCTGGGCGAGTTCTTCGACAACCCCGACCTTGAACTCAACGCCTTCGCCGCCGGCGTGATTGCGCTGGGCCTGTGCTTCGGCGCCTACGCCACGGAAGTGTTTCGCGGCGCGATCCTCGCCATCCCCAAAGGCCATCGTGAAGCCGGCGTGGCCCTGGGCCTGTCGAAGTGGCGCATCTTCACCAGGCTGATCATGCCGCAGATGTGGCGCATCGCCCTGCCCGGCCTGGGCAACCTGTTCATGATCCTGATGAAAGACACCGCGCTGGTGTCGGTGATCGGCCTGGAAGAAATCATGCGTCATGCGCAAATCGGCGTGACCGTCTCCAAGCAACCGTTCACCTTCTATATGGTGGCCGCGTTCATGTACCTGAGCCTGACGGTGCTGGCGATGACCGGCATGCACTTCCTGGAAAAACGCGCCGCTCGCGGCTTCGCGAGGAGCACCCAATGAACTGGGAAGTCATCATCAAGTGGCTGCCGAAACTGGCCCAGGGCGCAACCCTGACCCTGGAACTGGTGGCCATCGCCGTGATCGCCGGTTTGCTGCTGGCCATTCCACTAGGCATCGCCCGCTCGTCGCGCCTGTGGTGGGTGCGGGCATTTCCCTATGGCTACATCTTCTTTTTCCGTGGCACACCGTTGCTGGTTCAGCTGTTCCTGGTCTACTACGGCCTGGCGCAGTTCGACGCGATCCGTAACAGTTCGATGTGGCCGTACCTGCGCGATCCGTTCTGGTGCGCCACAGCGACCATGACCTTGCATACCGCGGCCTACATTGCGGAAATCCTGCGGGGCGCCATCCAGGCGATTCCACCGGGCGAGATCGAGGCGGCACGGGCGCTGGGCATGTCCAGACCCAAGGCGCTGTTCTACATCATCCTGCCGCGCGCCGCGCGCATCGGTCTGCCGGCCTACAGCAACGAAGTGATCCTGATGCTCAAGGCCAGTGCCCTGGCCAGCACCGTGACCCTACTGGAACTGACCGGCATGGCCCGCACCATCATTGCCCGGACCTACCTGCCGGTGGAGATCTTCTTCGCCGCGGGCATGTTCTACCTGGTAATGGCCTATGTGCTGGTGCGCGGTTTCAAGTTGCTGGAGCGCTGGTTGCGCGTCGATGCCTGCCAAGGGCGTTGATACCGGCGTGTTGACGGGCGAGGATCTGCTCGCCCGTTTCACCGCGCTGGATGCTTTTCTGACAGAGCATCAGGCACTGTGGAAACCTCGGCCGTTCACTCATCTACAGCTACCCTGGGAAGCGTCCTACCCAGAGTTAGCCGCATGGCTACGCGAGCGAACGCTGGACGATGCGGAAAACGCTCACAACCAACCAGCCCTCCTGAATGCACCGGAACCCTTTGCTTCCTTGGCAAGGATGTCCGTTGCCTTGAGTGCCGCGGATGAGTTGCCCGCTCGCATGCTCGAAGCGGCCGGCCATCGATTGAACGTCGATGTACCGGGGCGCAAATGGCAGCAGATCGAAGCCTTCGCCAGTCGCTTGCAGTTTTCCGAGGCACCGCAGCATTGGCTGGACTGGTGCTCGGGCAAGGGACATCTGGGCCGCCGCCTGCTGCAACCGGGGCAACAACTGACGTGCCTGGAATACGACCCGGCACTGGTCACCAGCGGCCAGGCACTCAGCCAGCGTCATCACCTGCATGCACTGCATATCGAACAGGATGTGCTCGCGGCAGGCGCCGCTTGTCTACTGAGTGCGCATCACACGCCCGTCGCACTACACGCCTGCGGTGATTTGCATGTGCGGCTGATTCAACTCGCCAGCGCCACAGGCTGTAAACAGCTCGCCATTGCGCCGTGCTGCTACAACCGGATCAGTCTTGCCCAATACTCGCCGATTTCCTCGGCCGCCAAAGGCTCTGGCCTACAGCTATCGCTCGATGACCTCGCGCTGCCCATGAGTGAAACCGTTACCGCCGGCGCCCGCGTGCGACGTCAACGCGACACCTCCATGGCCCGGCGCCTGGGCTTCGACTTGCTGCAACGGCAACTGCGCGGCCTGGACGAGTACCTGCCGACTCCTTCCCTGCCCAGCGCCTGGCTGGACAAATCTTTCGCCGATTACTGCCATCACCTGGCGGCACTCAAAGAGTTATCCACAATCGGCCCGCAGGATTGGCCAAGTCTCGAAGCCGCCGGTTGGCAACGCCTGGCCGAAGTGCGCAACCTTGAACTACTGCGCGGACTTTTCCGACGCCCGCTGGAGCTTTGGCTGGTCCTTGACCGGGCACTTTTCCTCGCCGAGCAGGGCTACAGCGTCCGCGTCGGCACCTTCTGCGAAACCCCGCTCACGCCACGTAATTTCCTGCTCCTGGCCGAACGCGCCTAAACGCATCCGACCTGTGGATAACTCTGTTGATGGAATTATCGTGGATCCAATATCCACGCCGGTTTCAGGGCAAAATCCATACTGTTCATTTTTTATACACCGGCATAAAAAATCGAAAAAACAGGTATTTGCGGACAAATGAGAACAGATCCACAAATTCGGCCTAAACCCAGTGCGCTGCCAATGGCATTGTGCATAAGCATTTAATCAAAACGACATAAATGCCTAATCCCGGACCGCAGACAGGGGAAATTGCACCCTTTCATTACTCTTGATATACACACATGCAAGGGCGCCAGCAGCGCGGCCACGAACAAGAACATTCTTCCGACAGGATGCGCCAGTGACGTTCATTTCCTACGCACAGAATTTCGAAGACATACGCCTGTGGCGCGCCCTCAAAACCGTCGAAAACGGCTTCTACATCGACGTCGGGGCAAACCATCCCACCCATGATTCGGTCACCAAGGCGTTCTATGACCATGGCTGGACCGGCATCAACGTCGAACCGATGCCCAACTACTACGAAGCCCTGTGCCAGCAACGTCCCAAAGACACCAACCTGCAATGCGCGGCCGGGGAAAGCGCTGACGACCTGACCTTCTACGGCATCGCCGGCACGGGCCTCTCGACCCTCGACCCGGCCATGGCCAAACTGCACAAAGACGCCGGCATGGACGTGCGCAGCCAAACGATCAAGTCCCGTACCCTGGCCTCCATCTGCGAAGAACACGCCCAGGGCCGCGCCATTCACTTCCTGAAAATCGACGTCGAAGGCCACGAAGAAACCGTCCTGCGCGGCATGGACTTCAGCCAATGGCGGCCATGGGTGATCCTCATCGAAACCCCTTGGGCCCGCGACCAGACCTGGGAAACCCTCGTCACCGACGCCGGCTACCACTCCATCCTGTTCGACGGCATCAACACCTACTACCTCGCCGAAGAGCACCTGAACCTCAAACCCGCCTTCGACATCCCGCCGTGCAACCTGGACGAGTTCCAGTTCTGCAAAGGCCACAACTTCAGCCACCCCGTCAGCGACGCCGAACACCAACTCGCCGCCGCCCTGCAACGTGCCGAACAGGCCGAAGCACAGCTGCGCGCGATGCAAAACAGTCGAACCTGGCAAGCCATTCAGAAACTCAAGAAAACCCTGCTGCGCGCCTGACCTGAAGCCCGCGCAAAAATAGTCAAAATTCAGGGGTTTACAGAAGCCAACCAATCGCTATAATCGTCGCCCTGACACGCCGGTATAGCTCAGATGGTAGAGCAACTGACTTGTAATCAGTAGGTCCCGGGTTCGATTCCTGGTGCCGGCACCATATAGATCAACAACTTAGGCTCACCGAAAGGTGGGCCTTTTTTGTTTATCGGGTTTTATGTCCGACTTGGTCACAGCTTTGGTCACAGCTTCTCATTTGATTGACGCTGGCGGCACTTTTTATGACCGCCACCTCATCGCACCGTCGGGTAACCTCCAGCGCTTGTTTCACGCCGAAAATACTTCCATGTTGCGCAGTAACGCCGACACCCGCTTCTGACTCACCCGGCCAACGCCCTGCTACCCTTTCCTCTTCATGGAGGAAACACCATGCCAAACTCAGATCTGCTCCCTTCCCTGCTGTTCAAACTCAATGAAAACCAACTCGCCCTCGAAGCCGCCATCATGGAGCTTTCGAACTGGGTCGAACAGCGAGGCTCGGCTGAGGTCGCCGACAACGTGCGCGGCGCACTAGAAGCCATCGATAAAAATGAAGAGTTCATCAAGATGACACTCGCAGTGATGATGACTCCGGAGTGACTGCAGTCAACCCATAGCTGCCCGTCAGGACCATTCTATGGTGTGGGCAATCCCCGTTCATGGGCTACACGGCTGACCGGAACCAAAACCAGGGCGCAGTTCAAAATCGGATGACCCGTGCCAAGATGATCGTTGCACCCAAGTAACCGGAAGCGCTTACGGCCCGTTACTTGGCTTACCCGTTGTCATTCAAGTCGCGGCGTTGAAGACCACCACATAAGCCAGGTATATGGTCACTCTCCCAATGCCGTCTCACTGCGGCGACTGCCTGTGTCCGGTTACGAACGCGTAGTTTGTACATGACATTCGTCATGTAATGTTTGATGGTCTTCTCGCAGAGCTCAAGCTTGATAGCAACCTCACGGTTAGTCAGCCCCTTCGATACCTCCCGGATAACTTGCTCTTCGCGATGGGTCAGCTCGACCTTTTGCTTATCGCCCGCGTGCTTTCTGACATCGCTTAACAGCTTGCTGGCAAGCTTGGGTGTAATGAAGGTTTCACCACCAGCAACAATTCTGATGGCTTGTACAAGCTCACGACCGCTTATGCCTTTCAACATATATCCCTGCGCGCCCGCTTCGAGGGCGGAATAGGCGTCCTCGATGGACTCAGATACCGTTAGCATCAAAATTTTAACTGCCGGCGAAGAAGTTGAGATCGCTCGCACGGCGCCAATGCTATCGCCCGGCATATTTACATCCATCAGCAAAACATCCGGAGCAAAACGAGCGGCAATTTCCAGGGCATCATCGGCAGACCGGCCCTGCTCGACCATCTGAAAGTCAGCTATTTTCTTCAGTGCCATTGTGATCCCATCTCTTAACAGCGGGTGATCATCAACGATGCCAATCTTGATCGTGGAATTCATAAGAAGATCCTCACAAGAGGCGATGGAGCTGCAGGTGGTGTCGTGCGTTTCATTTTTCACCCTTTGCGTGATGCCCCGTCGTCTCTATAGCCGGACGACAGCTGTTACGGGTACCAAGGGGTGCAACTAATGAGCCATTACCCTGGGGCGAAAAATTCAATCCAATTAACAAGCTGTTTTTGAGTGTTTAAGCCAGAGAAGGGTGAGTGGGGAATATCCCTCAAATTTGGTGGTAAACGCCTGGTTGGGTGGGTGTAGTACCCCATTTGTGGAGATAGTAGTGGCCCAGTCTCACCGACCGCTTTGGGTAGGGTTGCTTGCCCTGAGGCGGCATGGATTTGACTGGTTGAGAAGGGCCGCCTTTGGCCGATTTCTGTCTTCCACGACCGGCTAAAATCGACCCAAAGCAACCCTTCGCGAAAGGCTGCTTACGACTGTGGATTCAACACACGAGATTTTGTGTAAGCGGGATTTCGGTTAAACAAGCAAAAGCAACACCTTGGGTGCTGCTTTTGAGGCTTGAGACCGCACATTTCTGTCGGCCTGGGGACGCGCTATACGGATTAGCTGTTGCTGCGGTCGGTCGCCTTGGCTTTGCTTTCAGCGACAGCGGCTTCAGCCTTCTGTTTCTGTGCAACCTGGTAGGTTTCCACCGAGACTTTCCGGGCCGACTCCATGCGTGCGAAGGTCTTATCACCGCCACCGGTGGCCATCGCCAGAGAAGAGGCGGTCAGAGCGGCAACTACGAAAAGGGCTTTCATGGATTTCATTTGGATATCCTCCAAGTGAGATTTTGTAAACGGTTAACAGCGGAATTTATTGGCTAAAGCAGAACTTCCATGTTCAACCTGGCTTCACCATCCAGCCAGGGCGGCGTTTCCTGGTGACCAGGTGCCTTGCTCCTTGCGCTCTTCAGCATCTCTGCTTTTTGCCCAGGCAGTGAGCAGTACCATCGCCCCGAATCCGCCGACGATGAGAACCGGATAGGCTGCCAGCAACTCCACCAGCGAGTACTTCCAGGCTAGCGGACGACCAACACCCAGCATGGCGGCATAGAACCACGACACGCCAGAGAGGGCGCCGGAGAACAGCGCCAGCATGCGCAGGCTGAAGGAGAGTTTGAGTAACGAACCGGCTTTTTTCAGCGCCGGCAAGACAGCGCTATGCAACAGGAAGCCGTTAAAGGTCAACAGCACAACTATGCCGATCTTGGCTTGCAGTTTGGGATTGAGGAAATACTCCATCCCCTTGCCGGCATAATCGATCCCGATAATACCAATGCCCGTAATCCAGAGCGCTACAAGTGCAAGCGATACGGTTTTTTGAAGGCTTTCCATGTGCGCGTCATCGTGGTGACCTGACGCATCCCCCTTCAGGAGTTGCTTGACCATTGCAATGTCACTGGTCAAGACCAGCCCGATTGCCACGCAGCAGGCGATAAGATGAAAATATACAACGCCCAAACGCACATATTCCACGGTGGACGAAGAAAACATACTAAGTTCCATGGTGACCTCCTGGCCTCAATAGTGAATCAACTGGCTCTCGGCACGGTTTGATTGGAATTTACCGTTGCTGACTGCCATTTAGATCCAGCAATTGTTATCAATTAATCTTGCGACATTACGCCACCAAGATAATAGTGAGTTTCGCGAATGAACTTTTAGTCATTCGTTCATGTCCATTTTCAGGTAACAAAAAACCTCAATCGCACTGGGTGCATAGGAGGTTTAACTTCCGCTTCTGGGGGCCGGCGAGGCCCGGAACCCGATCGACGAGACGGATCAGGCAATGCTGGTGGGGTCGGCGGGGCTTCCACCCCATTCGAGGAAACGGATCTTGTGAACTTCGCCCTCGCTGTCTTCGTAGACCAGGGTCACCGGCACCACGCCGGTCTTGTCGGATGTATCGGTGCGCTGCAGTACCCGCTTCACATCGATGTCCATCCCGTAGTGGTATTCGACGGCTGAGACATGCGCGCCGGGTTCTTGCAGGCTGTTCTGGTCGAAGACACTGGGTGCGAGACTGGAAATCACCGCACTGACAATTGTGGCCATGCTCATAAGGCTGTACCTCCACTGACGTTCGCTTGACAAGGAACTAATGTGACACGTCGTCGCAGTGAAGTTCACCTCACAGCGACGAACGCGCCTGCCTGAAAAGACTGTAGTGGCTGCAAGCTCCCGGCAATTCCCCGCGCTTGACGCCTCTCGACCATTCGTCCTTTAAACCCCGTATTTGTTGGGCGAAGTCCGTTTCTGAAGGAGGTCATAACATGTCATGACAGTTTTTTCGCAAGGTGAATCAGTGTTTTCAATCCAGTCGGCTGGGTCCGAGCGATCGCGAACGCCTGCATTACCTACGTCCGCCTGATACTGGAAAAGCAGTAGGCGGCCGAACAGGTCCTGGCCCAACTCGACATCCAATTGATCTGGGGAAAATAGATATGTTCACGCGCTGGTTGTGACGGTATATGGGCTGAAAATACCTGCTATTGAGCCAGGGGAGAAATGTCGGGTATTGGCCGACTACTGCCTGTCACGAACGACCGATTTCGATCTATTGCGGGCATTGACGATTGTTAAAATTAGACACAAAGATCCTTCGGGTGTGCATATAGAATCGGGTTCTATTCACTTTTTCCATTAGATCAAAGCCAATATAAGATAGCGATGGAAAACAACCAGCCGATGCTGAGGGTGATAGTAAGGTAGATAACCGTAAGCATCAGAGGGTTATTCCACATGACACACCTCCCATAACTGCTGTTTTTATTATATTGCTTCTTACTAAATTGGGAACTGCGAAATTCATGAGTTCGTATGAGCAATAAGGCAATAATCAAGCCATTTGAGTGAAAGACGCTTGGATGCAAGCCTTGGGCCTGTAGCGCTGCTGAAGCGCTTTTGTCCCCCCCCCCGATTGCGGAGTGAGCTTCCCCACTAATGGGCGCGATTCCTCAGCAGAGTTCGCGTCTCCATTAACTCAAAACTTCAAGCGCTGACCAATGTTTGCTGGTCTCCCAGGTAATTCGACATATTTTGTTGCGGGGCTGGCAAGGCAATTGCTGAGTGAGGAAGTCCGCTTCATCAAAGGTGCAGAGTCGGGAAACAGTGGAGCTGTAAGTACCCCATTGAGTGATTGCATGTAACCAATACTCCTGGCTACTCAATGGAAGTGCAGCAGTCATCCTCTGCCACCGTCCAGGGGAAATGCTTATGAGCCATTCCAGACATACGAGTGCGAAGGTCGCGCTGTACCGGTTGTGCTTTCTAGCCTGCCTGCTGACGGTGACGCTGGGGGCGGCCGACGAACCTCAGGGCAATGACCATCAAGCTAACGAGAAGTGGGTGGAGCCGGCACGCTCCAGGCTCATGCATGTGATTGGCGGGATGCCGTTCTTTCCGCATCGGGCCAATACCCCCGGCAACCTGGTGTTGAATGTGAAGGACTTCGACAATGCCCAGGTCTGTGGCGCTTGCCATACGGAGATCTACAAGCAATGGCGCTCGTCGATGATGTCCCAGGCCTGGGATGAACCCATCTATCGGGCCTTGCTCAAGCGTGCGAGTACGGCCACCGAGGGCAAGGTCGATAACTTCTGCACCGGCTGCCATACCCCGATCGGTCTCACGACCGGGCAGATCACTTCGCAAGTCAACCGCTCCTCGATTGAAGACAGCGAGAAGAATCATCCGATGCCCGGGGTCGATTGCGAGACCTGCCACAACATCAGTGCCCGCACGGGCCTCGATAACGGCGCCTATGTCCTGAGTCCGCGAGCAAACGGCAAACCGACCAAGTTCGGCCCGCGCAGGGATGCCGTTTCGCCTTATCACGACACCGTGTATTCCGCTCTGCACACCCGTTCGGACTTTTGCGGCACCTGCCACAACGTCACGCACCCCTTCAGCAGTGTGGCGGTGGAGCGCACCTATGACGAATGGCAGGAGAGTACCTACAGCCTCAACAATGTGACCTGCCAGAACTGCCACATGCCGGGTTTTGCGGGCAAGGCCGCGATCATGGGGCCAGACCGTAAGGAGGTCGCCTCGCATTGGTTCAGCGGAGCCAACGCGACGATGCTCAAGCATCTCGGTCAGGAGGAGGGCGCGCAACGCGCGCGCGACATGCTCGCGCGCGCGGCGGAAATAACGTTCCAGCAACCGCCGGCCGCCATCATTCCCGGACAATACGCCTCGGTAGCCGTCAAAGTTGCCAATGTCGGCGCCGGGCACAAGCTACCGACCGGCTTTCCGGAGGGACGGGAGATGTGGATCGATTTCCGGGTGCTGGATGCCAGTGGACGCGAGCTCTATCGCCTGGGCTCGATCAAGGACGGCAAGACCGAGGTCAACACGCGAAATTTCAAAGTGCACATAGGCGACAAGGACGGCAATCCGCTGGACGTGGAGGTCTGGAATGCCACGCAGATTCTCTCGGACAACCGCATTCTGCCCAAGGGCTACGATATCGGGGAGTTCTCCTTCCTGGTGCCGGCCGACGCGGTCGGGCCGCTGACCCTGACGGCCGATCTGAACTACTGGCCGTTTTCGCAGAAGCTGGCCGACTACCTGCTCGGCAAGGATAAGGTCCAGGTGGAAATCACCCAGATGGCCAAAATCACGCAGAGCGTACCCCTGTCCCCTATCACTGCGTCCCAACCCTAGCGGCATATGTTCACACGGTGGTTGTGACGGTATCACCAGCCACCAGCCACCAGTCGGCTGTTCGCCCTGATCGGCGCGCTGTTCATCTTACCGGTGATCCTGATGTACGCCTTCTGGATCTATTAGGTGTTCCACGCAAAAGTGAGAATTGGTGATGGCTTCCACTGATAGATCAATTGCTCGAATCACGAAACGGCCGATGCCCCTTTATAAGCAGCTCGCTGAGTTGAGCCTGATGTTTATCGCGTTGGTGATTATGCTGGCGTTGTCCGCTGTAGTGGCGATGGAGTTGACCCTTGGAGCAGTGCTCTGACGAGTCCGGTAAAAGTAGATGAGAGCCCCGCTGATTTTTTTGTCTTTAGACGAAGCACACGCAGTGATCGGGGCCAGCCTGAACATCGATGCTGCGCAGCTAAAAGTGTGCCGTATCTGGCCCGACAACCGACAGGCTGGTCGACAGGGGTACGCTCTGCGTGACTTTGGCCAAGCGAGTACCACCGCGTTACGAACAACGAACTGAAAGGAACCCTGTCATGCCGATGATCGACAGCGAACACCTCAAGCCCGGCCTACGACCGGTACAGATAGCCGAAGCAGCTTGGTATGAGGCATTGGTGGCTCGCGAAGTGGCCGCTCCGGAAGACTTGCCCGCCGCCCGTGAAGCGGCCGATAAGGCACTCAACGCGTATAAGGATGCCTGCGTGGGGCTGTATGGCTATATTCAAAGCACGGTGCAAAACGCCGAAGCGGGGGCCGTACAAAAAGGTAGCCCAGTATCCCGAACCTAGGGCCGAACAGATGGTGCTGCTTCAGGGGGAGACTGCTGATGACTTGTGCTTCAAAGTTCACCCCGCGCTGGGCAGCGCACGAAACTAGGGATGCGGATTGATCGAACCGGGAGGAGTCTGCAATGAGTATCCAAAATCGCAAACTCACAGATTTCATCTTGAAGGCCGGCCCGTTTGAGGCTACGCATCGGTTTCAATGGGCTTGAACTTCACTACCTCCTCGCCAAGCCATTCGTTGATTCGATCAAGCTTGAATGACCGCTTGTGGCCGTTTTCTGCCGATCATGGCCACGAAGCGTGCTGGTCAAGTCCGATGCAATCGGTGATCAGAACGAATGCAAATGCGTGCAATGTCGCAACCACAGCGTAGCCGCTTTTGACGCAGAAATAGCCAAGGCCGAAGCTCCTGCGAAACCAGCCGTCACCTAGAACACGATTTTCACCGAGGACGCAGCCGAGAAGGCGCGCGCCATTCTGAAGGCCAAGCTGACTCAGCTAAACAGCGGCATTGACCCGGAAATCATTCAGGCAGGCATTACGCTGGCCGGCTACCATATTGGAAAAGGCGCGCGCACCTTTACCGCTTACGTCTACGCCAAGGCCATGGCTGAAGACTTGGGCAACGTGGTGAAGCCGAACCTGAAGTCCTGCTACATGGGCGTTAAGTACGACCCGCGCGCCACGGGCTTTACCGGCATGAGCAGTGCCACCGAAGTTGAAGCCTTCGACGTTGACGCCCCGGAAGTCGGTGCGGGCTCGCCAGACACCAACGAGGTTCCGCCTGATGAACTCGGAACAGCTAAGACAGACAATTCTGCAAATGCTGACGGACACCAACCCGGCGCAAGTCAAGCGGATGACGCGGGCGGGGACGCTGGAGCCGTTCGTAAACAGCCTGATGGCGGACTACGCGGAGAGCGTGGACAGCGCGAACCAAATGGCACTGAACCAGTACGCCAGCCACAAAAACTGGGACAAGCTGAACTACCAGCTTCAGACGACTCCCGAGGTGGCCCTGCAACAGGTGCAAGAGCGGATCAACGCAACTATCGGATTCAGCCAGGCGAGCTGAAACGCACCGGTTCCTGGAAAGCCACGGCCGAGCAGAACGTCAAGCTCGTTGAACTGGTCAAGCAAATCCTGAGCGAAAATCGCCAGGCCACGCCGGAAGAAAAGACGCTGCTGACCAAGTTCACCGGCTGGGGCGCCTCGGAAATCGCCAACGGCGTGTTCCCAAACCAATTCGGCCGCTACAAGGATCAAACCTGGCAAGATCTGGGGGGCGCCTGAAGGCGGTAATGACCCCGGAAGAGTACGCTCAAGCCAAGCGCCCCCAATACTCCCGCTACACCCACGAGCCAATCATCCGTAGCGTCTACAAACTTTGGATCGCTGGGGCTTTAATGGCGGGCAAGTGTAGCTGTCCGGAGACTGTCTTACGGTAACCACGGGTGCGGCTCCCTCCTGTACAGGTCATCTCCCGAAAAGTCGCGCCCATGCTTTCCGTAGTTCGGGACACCCGGGGCGGACTAGGGGTAATGAGATTTTAAATCGGAAAAGGTGGTCGTCATGACGCTCCCCTATGATCCTGGCCGCAAAGCCTTTTTTATTGATGCTTTCAGGCGCTGGCCAAGTCCCTGATCCTGAGGACTGTGGTGGTTGAGCAGTTGGCGTGCCTGGCTGTTGCGCGGATGCCAAGGCCGGCACCGAGCAGTTCCGTAACGCGCTTGTGCAGATCTTCATCGACCGGCCGGCCCTGATACTTACCAGCAGCTTTGGCCTTCTCGATACCCTGGGCCTGGCGCTCGCGGCGTTGCTCGTAATCCTTGCGTGCAATGGCGGCCATCATTTCCACCAGCATTGAGTTGATAGCGCCCAGCATCCGCCCGGTGAACTCGTCGCCCTTCGTGTCCTGCATTCCCTGGTGACTGGTCGGCAGATCGAGCGCGACGATGCGCAGGCCCTTGGAATCAATCGTGGCCTTGAGCTTCTGCCAGTCCTCCACCGGCAAGCGGGAGAGCCGGTCTATCGACTCCACCAGCAGCACGTCACCCTTGCGCGCATCTTTGAGCAGACGCAGCAACTCGGGCCGGTCTGCGGAGGCGCCGCTGGCATTCTCCAGATACACGCTCGCAATGACCTTGTTATGGTCGCTGGCGAACTGCTCAAGCGAGGCTTGGGCGCGACTGGCGTCTTGTTCTTCGGTGGATGCTCGGAGGTATGCGCGGATGAACATGATGGGTGCCTGTATCAGTTAGGGCGTTCCACTAACACTGTTGCACTATGGGTGTTACTTATCAAGCGGAAAGCGCAAATAAAATCGAATTTGCGCGTATCAGCTCAGGCATAGCTAAAGCGATACCCAGATACCCAGGCACTTTCGATTGGCTGCTTTTGGCCGTGGATTCAACCGGTCGATGGAAACCAGCAGCAGAGTTCTGGATCATCAAGCACGGTATCAAGTCCACGGGCACGCCTGCCTGGGGTAAAAGCATGGCCGATCCCTATATTTGGGGAATGGTCGCCGTTCTTTAGCAGCTTCCTGGTATGGATGCTCAGGAATACAGAGCGCTAGCCGCGAGCAGCGGTGGCTACCAGCATGGTGGTGAAACCAAGATGCATAACCATGAAAATCAGCATGATGGGCAAAAAGAAGCGACATCTGGACATCGTCATGATGCAGGTGGCACTGAAGAGTTCGCCGAAGCTGACGTTCACTGCGGTGACACAAGCGGCGCCCATGCTCCCGGTGATGTGCTCAAAGCAATACGGCGTTGGTAGATATCCTGGTTCCAGAGTGGGTGGCTGCGCAGACAGAGTTCCTTGTTTTGAAGCGAAGCGGGCCGATCTGTTGGCCGCGGCTCGTCAGCGGCTACGGCATCACAGAGGTGCCGGCAACACTGATTGCTCAGGTTGAACGTGGGTGTTTTGAGGGTTGAGCCAGCGCCTTCGAGCGACCCTGCCATCGCTCGAAGGCGCTCCGGTTACTTCAGGTTGCCGCTGAGGAATTGCTGCAGGCGCTCGCTTTTGGGGTTGCCCAATACGTCCTCGGGCGCACCCTGCTCTTCGACCCGCCCCTGGTGCAGGAACAGCACCTGGTTCGACACTTTGCGCGCAAAGCTCATTTCGTGGGTCACCATGATCATGGTGCGGCCTTCTTCGGCCAGCCCCTGGATCACCTTGAGCACTTCGCCCACCAGCTCCGGGTCCAGGGCCGAAGTCGGCTCGTCGAACAGCATGATCTCCGGTTCCATGCTCAGGGCACGGGCAATGGCGACCCGTTGCTGCTGACCACCCGAGAGAAACGCCGGGTATTGATCTGCAACCCGTGCCGGCAAACCGACCTTGTCCAGGTAGCGCCGGGCGCGATCCTCTGCGTCCTTCTTGCTGACGCCCAGCACCCGGCGTGGGGCCATGGTGATGTTGTCGAGCACGGTCATGTGGCTCCACAGGTTGAAGTGCTGGAACACCATCGCCAGGCGAGTACGGATGCGTTGCAGTTCATTGGCGTCGGCCACGCGCATGCCGTGGTGGTCATGGACCATTTGAATCGGCTGGTTGTCCAGGCTCATGGCGCCGTCGTTGGGCGTTTCCAGGAAGTTGATGCAACGCAGAAAGGTGCTCTTGCCCGAACCACTGGCGCCAATCAGGCTGATCACATCGCCGGTCTTGGCGTTCAGCGAAACGCCCTTGAGGACTTCATGGTTGCCGTAGCTTTTGTGCAGGTTTTCAACGGTCAGTTTGTACATGAACAAGCATCCTGAATTAGTGAGCCGGGCCGAGGAAAGACAACCAGCGGCGTTCAGCCAAGCGGAACAGGCCGACCAGAGAGAAAGTGACTGCCAGGTAGATCAACGCGGCGATGCCGAAGGACTGGAAAGTCAGGAAGGTCGCCGAATTGGCGTCCCGTGCGACTTTCAGGATGTCCGGGATGGTCGCGGTGAAGGCCACGGTGGTCGAGTGCAGCATCAGAATCACTTCGTTGCTGTAGTACGGCAGCGAGCGACGCAGAGCGGACGGCATGATCACGTAGGTGTACAGCTTCCAGCCGGTCAGGCCGTAGGCTTTGGCCGCTTCGACTTCACCGTGGTTCATGCTGCGAATGGCCCCGGCGAAGATCTCCGTGGTGTAGGCGCAGGTGTTCAGGGCGAAGGCCAGGATGGTGCAGTTCATCGCATCGCGAAAGAACGCATCCAGTACTGGCTGAGCACGCACCGCGGCCAGGCTGTAAATGCCGGTGTAGCAAATCAGCAACTGGATATACAGCGGCGTCCCGCGGAACAGGTAGGTGTAGAACTGCACCGGCCAGCGCACCCAGACATTGGTCGAGACCCGGGCAATCGACAGCGGGATCGACATCACGAAGCCGAAGAAGATCGAGGCACTGAGCAGCCAGAGGGTCATGGCCAGCCCGGTGATGTGATTGCCGTCCTGGAACAGAAAAGGTTTCCAGTATTCCTGCAGTAGCTCGATCATCGCACGGCCTCCCGGGTGCCTGCGGCGTAGAAGATTTCCATCCGGCGCAAGACGTAGTTCGAAACGGTGGTTATCACCAGATAGATCAAGGCGGCCAGAATCAGGAAGAAGAACAGCTGATAGGAGCTCTTGCCCGCGTCCTGGGCCACTTTGACCAGATCGGCCAGGCCAATGATCGACACCAGCGCGGTGGCCTTGAGGATCACCATCCAGTTATTACCGATGCCCGGCAGGGCAAAACGCATCATTTGCGGGAACACCACTAAGCGAAAGCGCTGAGCGCGGGTCAGGCCGTAGGCGGTAGCCGCTTCCATCTGCCCTCGCGGTACGGCAAGGATGGCGCCACGGAAGGTTTCGGTGAAATAAGCGCCGTAGATGAAGCCCAGGGTAATGACCCCGGCGCTAAAGGGGTTGATTTCGATATAGTCCCAGCCCAGTGCTTCGGTCAGGCTGGTCAGCCAGGTTTGCAGGCTGTAGAAGATCAACAGCATCAGCACCAGGTCCGGCACTCCGCGGATCAGCGTGGTGTAGGCCTGCGCAGGGACGCGCAGCAGTGCTGATTTCGAAAGCTTGGCGCTGGCGCCGATCAGGCCCAGGCCAACGCTCACCAGCAAGCACAGAAAGGATAATTTGACAGTCATCCAGGAGCCTTGCAGCAACAGCGGGCCGAAACCCTTAAGGCTAAAGCCTGACAGCCCAAGAATCTGCAATAGGTTTTCTAGCATTGAGCAGCCCTACGTCAGTCAAAAAAGTGCCCATTCGCAAATGGGCGCAGGGTCATTATTTGCCGCTGTAGAGATTCAGATCGCCAAAGTGCTTCTGCTGGACGGCCGCATAGGTGCCATTGTCGTGCAGTGCCTGGATACCTTTGTTCAGCAAGGCCTGGAGCTCGGCGTTGCCTTTGGTGAGACCCACGGCGGTTTTGGCAGGCAGTAGCGGGCTTTCGACTGGCTCGCTGACTTGGAAGTCGGCGCCTGGTGGCGACTTCAGGAAGCCCAGTTCGGCTTGCAGCATGTCCTGGATTGAGGCATCGAGGCGTCCGGAGATCAGGTCAGCGTACACCTGGTCCTGGTTGGCGTAGGCCTGAGTCTCTACCCCGGCCTTGTCCAGCACGGCCTTGGCATAGGCTTCCTGGATGGTGCCTTGCTCGTAGCCGACTTTCTTGCCCTTGAGGGAGGCCGGATCGGTGCCGAGGGCCACGCCTTTCTTGAAAACCAGCGCGGTCGGGCCAGAGAACAGCTCGTTTGAGAAATCGATAACTTTCTCACGCGCTGGCGTGGCGGTCATGGAAGAGATCACACCGTCGAACTTGTTGGCCTTGAGGCCGGGAATCATGCCGTCGAAGTCGCTTTCAACCCATTTGCACTTGACCTTCAGCTCGGCGCAGATCGCATTGCCCAAGTCGATATCGAAACCCACCAGGCTGCCATCAGCGGCCTTGGATTCAAACGGCGCATAGGAAGGGTCGACGCCAAAACGCAACTCCTTGTACTCCTTGGCCAGCGCAGAACCGGCAGCCACACACAAAGCCAATGCAGAAAAGGTCAGAAATATTTTTTTCATTGTTTTTATTCCTAAGGACCAAAATAAGCGCTTGTGGCACATGAGCACGGGTATGGAGCTCATATATCACTTTGGAAAAAGCAATACCCAAAAGCTCGCGCTCTTGGCGAACAAGGAGCTAGAGCTCCCGGGAAGAGGAGTCTAGAGGCAATCGTGTGCGACAATAAGACGCAGAATGCGTTGATTTGACGAGTTATTGGTCATAATGACGAGCAATAGTGAACATATGATGCTTTGGCTGTTGCCACTGAAGAAAAACCTCCCCAATAAAGGCTATTTTGCCGACTAAAAACTGACCTAGGTGTTCAACTGCTTCTGCTCAACTTTTGAACAAGACAGCACAGGGTGAACAGCATGGAAATGGTGGGTAAAATTCTGCGGATGTATTTTCGCAGCAAGATGTCGCTGCATCAGATAGCGAGGCGTACCGGGCTGTCGAGAAACACCATCCGAAATGGGTTAGAGCGCCCGAAGCAACTCAACCGGCGTATCGGCGTTGCGCAGCCTTCAACAAATTCAGTCGATTTGCCCAACGATTGCTGTTGGTTGGGAGTTGCCCATAGGTGACCGTCTGCTTTTGGCCGATTGCTGACTATTTCAATCGGCGGAAATCGACGAGAAACCGCCATCCAACGTACATAAAGCCACGGATTTTATGAGTGTTCTGCTTTATATACGCGCGCACGCGCGCATGCGCGTACTGGTCTGAAAATCATCAAAATTCGCACGCTTTAGGGCCGACGAAAATCCACCTGTTTCAGAACGCTTAGGGAACTGCTGAAACACGGTTCTGGAACAGAACCACGTCACGCTCCAGCTTCTCTTCGATAGCCAGACGCACGAACTCTGAACGGTTGGCGCTGGGATAACGGATCAGCCGATCAATCGCGGCCACGGTTTCAGTTTCAACGGACACGATCAGGCGGATTTTCGGCTGATTCTTGAACAGGCGATTCTTGCTCATCGCTTACTCCTCGGTCTCAACTAATTACATACTCCCACGGCCGTAATTCGAAGATTGGGCGGCACTCGGGGTGGACTTTACTTTGCGCCGTTGCGCCGATGGCGTTCGGCGCTGCGCCGGTCATGTTTGGCGCACTGGCGCAAGCATCCCAATGCGCTGCGCCGATGCGCTGGGGGGGGGGGTTATAACTTCACTGTCGGGGCGTCGTTCATTCGCTCGTCTCCATCGGGGTGTTGTTATAACGCTGGCGCAGATCAGCGCCAGCCGCGCAGTAACGGCCGGTTGCCGCATGGCAAGCACGGCAGCTCATCAGGTGGTTGGTGTATGCCGCATCGGCCTCTCGCCATGCGTCTGACGCCGTCGCGGCAGTGTGGACGGTGTGCTGTGGCTTAAGCTCCTCCGCAGCGTGGACCTCGACCGGTTGGTCGCTTCGCTGCGGCCGATTGATCCAGGCCGGGCTGGCGCGGATCGTGTAGGCCACCAGTCCCGCATCTGTTCCGGCCAGCTCGACAAGGTCGTGCGGCTCCAAGTGCCCGCCTTCCAGCAGCACGGCAGGATGGATGCCGAGCAGGCGTGCGACACGGTAAAGCCAGGCGCTCGACGGGATAGGATCGTTAGCGGCGCTCAGTGCGGCGATGATCTCGACCTTGTGCGCCGTCAGTTCGGCCAGCAGTTCGGCGGGCGGCTCGAAGTCAGCACGCAGTTTCAGGCGACCCTCCTGACTGACCGCCATCTCGACGCCCGCCACGCTCGCACGGTGCATCAGCTCGGCGGCGCTCACAGCTCCCGCTCCCATGGCTGTTCGCTACGCGTGTTTGCGAACGCAGGGAGCTGCGGATTCTGCGGATTCTGCGGAAGGCCTTGAAATTTCTTGGCTTCAGCGTGCGGAAGATCTGCGGAAGTTTGCGGAAGCTCTGCGGATGCTGGATGGGTTGCGCGGGGGAACCGTGCAATTTCCGCAACTTTCCGCATATCTTCCGCAGTCGTATAACCGCGCGGTTTCTGGGTTTCCGCAGAATCCGCAACTTCCGCAAGGGGGTTGATCCTGAATTGCTTGCCGTCGCTGCTCAGCAGGTGGTGATACTTCAACAAAACGGCCAGCACCTTGTCGCGCACCTTGGCCTTACGAACCGCAGGGGGCCCAGACTTCCCCATATCATTGACGTGGAACTCTTGCCACTTTGCCGCGCGCTTAGGGTCACGCAACCAGCTCATCAGTTCAGCGGCGCGCTTCAGCTCCGGATCAACCGCGCCTGCATCGATGTAGCGCGACCACTCGGAGAGGGAGTAGCGCGCCAGCATGCAAGCGCGGCGCATGCAGTCGGCATCGATATGCTTAACACCCTCAAAACAGCCGAGCACGGCAGCCAGGCGCAACGCCTGCTCGGCGCAGCGGGCGGCGAACTGCTTCAGGTCAGCGAACATTCCGAGCGGCCCGCGCTCGCGTTCGATCTCGTTGCGGAAGTCCACCCATACCTGTTTAGCCTCTTCATCAGGCGCCAGAACGGGCGGGGCGACCTCGCCGGTTTCTGGGTCGATATACTCCGGGCTGGCGGCGATCTCTTTAAGCCTCGACCAGTACGCTTGCAGACGCGGGTCTGCGTAGGCGTTGCGCTGCAGTGACTCAACGGTGATCAAGCAGTTGCCGGCCAGACTATCCGGCGCGGCGAGCAGGAAGCGCGCAAGAAAGCCCTGCCCGACCAACAGAGGATTGCTCAGTGCCTCCTTCACGACCACCGGTTGCGCCATCAGGTGTATGCTCAGGCGGCGGTTATAGGCCACGCCGGAGCCTTCCAGGTTGCTGCGCGAGCGGGTGCGCTCGAACTTCCCTGAGGAATAGACTGTAGTCAGGCCACCGAGGGTCGCGGCCTTGGTTTCAGCCTTGAGCGAGTGACCACAGAGCATTTGCCCGCCTTCGTCCGTGTCCCAGCTTGCAGCAGACTTGCCCCTGATGAAGTCACCGACCAACGGCTCGTAAGTCGCATCGCTGTATTGGGTCTTCGGATCGGGTGGCAGCGGGTTTGCCGCCAGATACTCATTACGCTCCTTGCCTTTCAGGCCAGCAGCCATAGCCTCAATCTCAGCGCAGGCTTGGCGGTGGCGGGCATGCGCCTCCTTCTCCGCTTCGTCAATCGTCTTGAACGCCAGTTCACGCGCGCTCGACTTGCCCTCCCCCGAATCGAACAGTGACAGCATGAACAGCATGCAGGGCGCACCTTCCGGCTTGTCCTGGGGGTGCCAAGCGTTGACACGCGTCTGCGCCGGATGGGTGATTGCGCCGACAATGCATTGCCCAGCGATGGCGGCAGGCACCATTGCATGCTCGACAATCGCCTCGACTGCGCCGCGAAGGATGTCGGGCAGAGCGTCCAAGGGATAGGGCGTCGGCGGCACGACGTCCGGCAGCAGCGGCTTAGGTGCCGACACTACCGGGGTCTGAACTTCGGTCATCAGGGAGTCGTTCATACCCGGGCCTCCCGCCAGACGGCCAAATCGTTGAAGTCGGAGAAATGCAGCGGCGCATCCTCCGGCCAGGCTGGCAGGACGTACCCGCAGCTGAGCATCGCAGCCGCATGGATGGCCGCCACCTTGCCCGTGTTGGGCTTGCCCTCGACTTCCTTGGCGCGGTCATCGTCGCCGCCGACGATCAGCACGGCATCGGGATAGCTGTGCTTCAGCTCTAAGCCAGCCGGCAGCAAATTGCCGGCGTTCATTGCAGCGGCGACCGGCTTGCCGGTCTGCTCGTGAAGCGTGGCAGCCGTGGCGATACCCTCGACGATGAACAGCTCGACGCCGGGCTCGATACGCCCGAACAGGCAATAGCAACCGGTGATCCGACCACCTTTAAGAAAAAGCTTTTTGCCATTGGCCTTGATGCGCTGAAGGCTCACCAATTCGCCGCGCCAGTAGATGGGAACCAGTAGCTCGCTGCCGAGCTGACGCAGGTGGTGGGGTTTGATGCGCTTGCGGACCAGGTACGGATGGTTGGGATCAGCCGGGCCCGCGAGCGCCCAGTTGCGACGTGCACGAGCGGCGGCCTGCTCCCACTCGGCCCGCGTTTTTTCATCGTATTGCTGCTTACGCTGCTCACATTGGCGGGCGTAACGCTGCCGCTCGACCTCCTCGGCAAGCAGGTCGCGCTGTGGGCCGCCACCAAAAGGCAGGCGCAGTTGCCCGGCGATGAAGCGGGCGGCATCGATCTGCCGCCAGCCGCGCAGGTAGGCCAACAGCGATACGAGGTCGCCACCTTTATCGCCGCTGGCGAAGTCGTGCCATTTGCCGGTTTGACAGTCGATGCTGAACGACCCGGGCGTGCGGTCACCGCGCACCGGATTGATTGCCCAATACTCTTTGCCCTTGCGAGTGCCATCCGGCAGCCAGTCGGCCAGCAGATTGTCGGCAACGAGCAAAGCCGCATTGGCGATGCGCTGAATCTCAACATGGACCAGGTCAGTGGCGTCTTTCTTCAGGCCGAACGCTGCCGGCCCGCGTTGGTTCGCGGGTTGTTGGGTACGCATGGTTTAAGCCTCCTGCGGAGTCAGGAAGGCTTCGACGGCCTCGACCGGCCAGCGAACAGAGCGACCGAAGCGAACGGCACGCGGGAAGCCAGGCATTTGCGACCAGCGCCACCAGGTCGTGCGGCTGACTTGGTAGAGAGTGCAGAGTTGTGCAGAGGTGCCGTAGGTGCCGGGAATCGGCAGATTAGGTGTTGTATTGGCAGGAGTAGCGCTAGTGTTGTGTTGATGCATATTGGGCTTCCATTTCGAACTGAATTGGATGCCCCTCAGGGATGGGGTAGAAAGCCACCAGTACCGCACGACGGGTCATAGGATCGACATCGGTCGGGCGATACGAATTTGCATTGACGCAAAATTCAAGTGGCTTAAACTCCCAGCGTCTACAAGCATTGCTTGTAGAAATGAAGCCGTCTCAAATGCTTCTCCCATTGGGGTGTGTACTGGCTTGCCGGTATGCATAAGGACGTTAGTGTGTCCTCCCCTGATCAGCCCCCGGCAGTGCAATGCCGGGGGCTTTTCTTTGTCTGCATTCCAGCGGCGACTACGTTCCCAGTAATCCCCAACCCCAGTCTGCAGGGCGTTTCATCTGGGTCTGTGCGTCTAGCCAGTAGCCGCATAGTAGCGATACGTTCAGGAAGATCAACGTCCCCGTTACCGAGTTTTCACTAAGGCGTAACTGCTTACACACACTCGACTTTCGACCATATCCAACCATATACAACCAAGGTGAACCAATGGCACCGAACATCTGAAACATTTTGTTACAAACTCACTTTCTCCCGGACAGTCGCACTACCTCGGCGGTCTGCTTCTTCCCCAACACCTTGGCGAGCGCGTGTTCGAACAGTTCAATCGCGCGCTGCTTCTCAGGTAACGCCGCCTCAGGGTTATTTCGGTAGTGCTTATTCGCCACGCCAGTCTGGCCGTGCGCTTGCAGCAGGTCGGACAGTTGATCGCTGATGCCGTATCGCTGCATCAGTTGGGCGCAGGTACGGCGCAAGTCGCGCGGCGAGAAGCTGGGGGTCTGCTTTCCCTCAATAACTGCGTGCTCTGACTTCAGCCAATCGGCAACGGCATGGCCCGGGCTGCTGACGACGATGGGCTGCTTTCCGGTGGTGGTCCACGGCCAGGGGTGACAGCCGTTGATCTCCTTCACACGCTCCAAAATGGCGACCGCTCGCTCAGTCAACGGGACTAAATGCGGCCTGCTCATCGTTTGACCTCCGCGCCCCTTGCGATGGATCAAACGTACGGTACCGGCTTCCAGATCGTAGTCATCCCAGGTGGTCTCGCAGATGTTTTTAATGCGCTGCCCGCCTGTGACAATGACGAACTTAAACAGCAGCGCCATGACCGGTCCGACGCCTTTAGTGGTTTCGACTGTTCCCCAGAACTTGCTCAGCTCGGCATCCGAAAGCGCCCGGGTAACGGCGACCGATGCCTTCTCGACTGCAATCACGGTGGCCGGATTGCTCTCTAGGTTGTAGCTCTTGGCGCTCGACCTGCCGACCGAGTTCTCGGCCCGCAGACCATGATTGAACGCCGCTGACAAGTACGAACGCATATGGCGAGCCTGTATCTTTGCACCGCGATCCCAGATCGGATTAAGAATGGCGAGAATGTGGTCGGGGCGAATGTCGCGTGCCTTCATCGCCATGATGCTGGGGTGAAGGGCCAGCATGGTCGGATACAATCGCTCCAGTTCCTTGACGACGCCGGCAGTGGCCTTCTCCCGAAGCGATTCGATGTAGTCGAGAAAAAGCTCTCCAAAGGTGCCGCGTGACGCCTCGATTTCGGCGAGGTGCTGGCGCTCTCGGGCTTCCTCCTCCGCTTTTAGGCGTGCAGCCTCAACAGCGCGCTCATTTTCGATACGTGACGCTTCGGCGTCCGCCTCCTGTTTTGCCAGGTACGCCTTCACGTCGCCGTGCGCTTTAGCTATCTGCGCCATTGCAGCGGCTTGATCGCGCAGTTCCGGCAAGGTAAAGCCGACTTCCCGAGCGGTGCGTCGATACACGCCTAGCTTGATCAACACTTGCTTGCCAGACAGGTGATAGCGGTAGTAGCAAACGGGCGAGCCGTCGTTCGCACGCTTGAACACCAGTGCCCCCGTGCCACGTCCTGGCAGGCTTTCGACCAGAGGTGAGCAGCCGGGAGTCATGCCCCGCACTTTCTGGTCATTCACAGTCTTCGATGCGTTGCTTGCCATTGGTCGCGCCTCAGTCTTGGTCACAGCTTTGGTCACAGCTTCTTAGGTGACTTTAGACTACAACGTGCAACAAGACGAAACAACGGAACAAGACTAATACCTTGTATATCAAGGTTTTATCTTGATTTCGCTACTTGGTGAACCATGGAAAAACGCCGGGACAAATCACTTGTAATCAGTAGGTCCCGGGTTCGATTCCTGGTGCCGGCACCATACAAAACAAAGCCCTCGTAGAAATACGAGGGCTTTGTTGTTTCTATGGTTTGGAAACTCGCTGGAAGCTGCCACATTGCTGCGATAAGCCTTATCTTCATCGACAGACCAAACATTGCCCGCGCACCTACCCGTTACAAATTCACGTCAGCGCGGCGTTGACGGGCTCTTACTCCTACCTATAATGCACCCCAACACACCCGCCAAGCCTAGGTTGACCCAGTCAGCAAGCTCAAATCGTGCGGGTTTTTTTTGCCTGGAGAAAGCTACATGAGGCCCTTCGACAAACCGGCCCTCAGCGTAGAACAGCAATTGGAACTGCTAAAACAACGAGGTCTGCAAGTCGTCAACGACGATCGCGCCATGCGTTTCCTCGAAGTGGTCACGCTGTTTCGCCTGAGCCCCTACATGCGCCCCTTCCAGGAGCAAGGGCCGGAACATACCTTCAAGCCCGGTAGCACACTGAAGGCCGTCGTCGACATCTACCGCTTCGATGGTTCGTTGCGACGCATTGCCATGGATGCCATCGAACGTGTCGAAGTCGCCATGCGAGCGGCAATCAGCAATCACATGTGCCCCAAATATGGGCCTGACTGGATAGCTGACGCATCACTCTTCTCCTCGTCATACCCGCATGACAATCTGCTGCGCCCCCTGCGAGATCAACTGAACAAGGAGCGGAATAAACTTGGACGTGAGATTGATCGCATCAAAAAAAGCACTCAGGGTGATGGAGTCCAGCAACAACGGATTGAAAATCGCATGCGCGATAACTATTTCCGATTCTACGGCTCGACTTATGCCCACCCTGAGTTGCCACCCGCCTGGGCTGTTCTGGAAGAACTCAGCCTTGGAACGGTATCCACCCTCTACAATGCCATAGGCAAAAGCGTCGACAAAAAAGCGATCGCTAGCAGATTCAATCTGCCCTTCGAAGTATTGGCTTCCTGGCTCCACACCCTGACCTTCATCCGAAACTGCTGCGCCCACCACTCACGGTTATGGAACCGAGAGCTCTCAATTCGACCATCCTTACCAAAAGAATGGGTCGTTCCGAATGCACCTGGCGACGGGCCTCAGCCTAAGCAGCGTCTATACATCGTATTGACGATGCTGGCCTATCTAACCGACCTGATCAGTCCAGACGGCCAATGGAAGCTTCGCTTGGCCAAAATCATGGATCAGCAGGAAGTTGGCTATTTGAGACTGATGGGATTTCCAGATTATTGGAAACGTCAGCAGCAATGGTGTTTGGAGTAAGTAAGCCAGAAATCGTGGTTTGTCCCCCCGAAGAAGCACAGACCTCGTCCTGATTGAGCTTGTCGTGTGGCTCCTCCAGAGGTCTTGATAGTCGAATCGACTGCGATGAACGTCCTCACGTGTGAGGCCCTGAGGAAACCTAACCTTCCCGAAACATACCGTTCGTCTGGTGCCGCACCATACAAAACAAAGCCCCTGCAGAAATGCAGGGGCTTTGTTGTATCCGGGGTTTGAAAAAGCGCTTTCAGTGACCCGCGCTCTGACCACCGTCCACGTGCAGGATTTCGCCAGTGACGAACTTGGCGCCGTCCAGATACACGACTGCTTGCGCAATATCATCGATCTCGCCCATGTGCCCGACCGGGTGCAGATTGCCCAGTGCGGCGTGGGTTTCTTCGCCGTGCATCGGGGTCTTGATGATGCCTGGGCTGACCGCGTTCACGCGGATCCCGCGCTTGGCGTATTCGATGGCCAGGGATTTGGTTGCCGCGTTGAGGCCGCCCTTGGTCAGTGATGCCAACACCGATGGCACACCGTCGATGGCGTGGTCCACCAGGCTGGTGGTGATGTTGACGACGTGGCCGCTGCCCTGTTTTTCCATCTCGGCGATGGCGAGTTGGGTGATGTAGAAGAAGCCATTGACGTTCACCGACAACACATTGGCGTAGTCTTCTGCGGTGTACGCGGTGAACGGCTTGGCGATGAAGATCCCGGCGTTGTTGACCAGGGTGTCGATGCGACCGAAACGGGACATCGCTTCACGGATGACACGCTGTGCGGTTTCCGGCTCGCCGATGTCACCGGCCACGGTGTGAATGTCCGGATCGGTGGACGGTTTGATCGAACGCGAAGTGGCGACGATCCGGTAACCGAGTTCACGAAAGGCTTTGACCATACCGTCGCCGAGACCTTGGGATGCGCCGGTGATTACGATGACTTTTTTCGAAATGCTCATGATGAAGACCTCTGACAATAAAGAATGGGGTAGAAAATCTGTAATCAGGCGTTCGCCATTTGTCGCAATATCTGTTCGTAGTACTCGACCGATTGCGAACCGGACACCAGGTGGCGACCGTTCAGCACCATGGCCGGGACTGAGTTGATGCCGTGCTGCTGGTAGTACGTTTCAAGTTCCCGAACCTCTTCGGCGAACGCACCGGACGCCAGCACCTCTTGTGCACTTGCCCCGTCCAGCCCCGCTTCAGTCGCCAGCCGCACCAGCGTCGAGAGGTCACTCGGGTTCTGGCCTTCGCTGAAGTAGGCCTGTAGCAGCACCTTCTTCAACTCGACTTGCCGCCCTTCCTGCAACGCCCACAGCAACAAACGGTGCGCATCGAAGGTGTTGTAGAAGTGCGTGCGCTTCTCCAGATCGAACTTGAAGCCGATGGCCTCGCCGCGAGCGATCTGCATGGCCTTGCCGGCGGCGACGTCGTCGGCCGTTCTCCCGTACTTGCGCATCAAGTGCTCGACCGCTTGCTCACCTTCGGCCGGCATATCCGGGTTCAACTCGAACGGCTTGTAGGTCAGCTCGACCGAGACTTCCCCGGCCACGTTCTCGATCGCCTGCTCCAGCGCCGTCGCCCCCAGCGCGCACCAGGGGCACACCACATCGGAGATGAAATCGATGGTGACGGAGGACGTCATGACTGCCCTTGCGCCTCGGCCAGCTGCTTGCGGTACTGGGTGGTGGTGATGCCGGCATAACCCCAGTTATCGGTATCGACTTCCTCGATCACGATGTGGGTCAGGTCAGGGCGCTTATTGAGGACGCGTTCCAGTGTTTCAGTGATCTCGGCAATCACCTGAGCTTTCTGCTCAGTGGTAACGCCATCGCGGGTGATGCGTACGGTTACGAAAGGCATGAGGGCAACTCCAGTGACCTTCCCGTCGGGATGATGGGAGAGGCGTTGGAGATGAATGTATGGGGTTGGCGGGAGGGGATAAAGGTGGGGGCGGGAACTTCATTCGTTACGTGACGTAATGAATTAACAAGCCCTGTTGGCCAAGATCGTAGGTTGCGAATCGCCCTGCCCCACGCTAGGCTGCCCACATCGCTGCAAAATCAGCGACCGGGTTTGGCGACCCGACCCAAACAATAGGCGCACAGGCGCCACCATAACGATTGCTGGCGTTTTTTTTCGCTCGTATTTTTCCGTTATGGCGGCTGTGCGCGGGAGACCTTTGGGTCTGCCGGGTTCCTATTGTCCCGGTTCGCCAACCTGCGCACAGCTGCCACCCATAATCGTTTGGCGACGGTTCGTGGCAGTTCCTCAACGATAGGAGCTAGACCATGTATAAAATTGATTCGTCCAAAATCTGTGTTTTCACGTTCTTTGTATCCACGCCGGCCCTTCTTCGAAGGCATGCAAATACTCAATTCCTCCCAACCAGCGGAGGTGCGCAATGACCAATCCCCAAGATCTGAAAACAATCGGCCTCACCCACTTCTCCTTCCACGCCAACGAACCGCTGTTTCGCGTCAACACTGGCGTCCCGGTTATCCAGGCTCTCTACCACGCCTCCGACCTACTCCACATCGCCAAGCTGCTCGCATCAGACGCGGCCATGGTTCGCGATACCGACCGCTATGCCTGGGCGTCGCATTTTTTGCAGGATATGAGTAAGGCGATCATCGATGATGTGGTTAAGGTGTTGGATGCGCCTATGAACAATCGCTGTCAGTAACGTCGTCACGCAAACCCGGTGCGTGAAAAAGAAAAAGCCCCGAATCGTTCGGGGCTTTCTCGTTTTGGCTCACGTGCTTTAGCCGACGTAGTGCTTGAATTCATTTTTGTCGCGAATGAGTAACTGCATCAGCTTCGGATGGATGAAAAGTTTCTCCTTGCCCACCTGAATCTCTTCCAGAACTCCAATGGCGACCAGTTCTTTGAGGTGACGTGATGCAGCCTGCCGTTGCGCAACTTTCTTGTCGACTACGTTACTGATACGGCAGTAGGGCTGCTCGAAGATGACATCAACCAACTCACGCGAATAGGTTTTGGGGAGCTGATCACGTACGAATTGAGTGGTGTGTTCAGACAATGCGCGGATTGCGGCAATCTTGGCCGTGGTCCACCGAGCAGTTTCTTCTACTGCACTCAACATAAACAGCAACCATGGCTCCCACGCCTGTTTGGTCGTCACCTCCAGCAGGAGCCGGTAGTAATCCGCACGCTGGGCAATGATGTAGCGACTGAGGTAGAGGATCGGCAGGTTCAACAGACCTTCCTGGATCAAGAACAACGTATTGAGGACGCGCCCCGTCCGGCCGTTGCCGTCGACAAACGGATGAATGGCCTCAAATTGGTAGTGCCCGACTGCCATACGAACGAGGGGGTCGAGATCGGTTTCGTTGTGCAGAAAACGCTCCCAGTTGGCGAGTAGGTTGCGCAGATGCTCCTCCCCTTCTGGCGGTGTGTAGATAACTTCACCCGTTCGGTCATTCGCAAGCTGTGTTCCCGGCGTACGGCGGATATCCAGTTGCGCCCCCTTCAGCGTGCGGCAGATTTCTACAGCGGTGTTGGTCGATAGCGGTCTTTCCGTTAGAGACCGGAAGCCTTGATTGAGCGCTGTTCGATAGCGCAACGCTTCCTTGGTCGCAGGGTCTGCATGGTTTTCCGTATCTTGGGCATGCTGAAACAGCAAATCCGTGGTGGTAACGATGCTTTCTATTTCCGAGCTGTCTTTGGCTTCCAGCAGGGGAATTGTATTGATCAAGACCGTCTGGTTCGGAATCAACTCTGCTGCCTGTTTCAACTCGGCCAATGCGGTGCGTGCCTCAATACATTTTTTGAGAACTGCACGTGTTTCCAGCTCAGTTCCTGGTGGCAGCAGCGGAAGTTGGTTATATGGCCTGTCAGCCTGCCATGGCAGCGGTTCATTCATGGATGCGACCCTGATCATTTTGTCTGTTTTTTGAGCAGAAGAAGGCTTCTCTCATGTCGCCAGTGTAGACATGAGGCCTTAACGTGTCGCAATTTTTCACTTTTTGCGACACGTCTTCCGAACATGTCGCCGCGGACGACACGTTCGAAAGACGTGTTACCAAAATCGAGCTTTGACGACATGATCACATCAAAAGCACAAAAAAACCCCGAACCAGTCGGGGCTTCTTCACTCCCAGCCCTTCATCAGGCCTCGAGACCACAACCCATCATCAGAAAATATTGATCGGGTAATCCACAAACACACGCACTTCATTGCCGCTGACGTTGTACTCGCTCGACTTCTGCGACACGCGCAGGACCGAGCTGCGCAGTTTCACGCTGAGGTCTTTGGCCGGGCCGCTTTGGACGACGTATTTGATCTGGTTGAAGATCTCGCGCTCGGTGCCGCCTTCGCTGGTGGACGTGGTGATGTTGTCGCCGCGCACGTAGGCCACGTTGTAGCTCAGGCCCGGTACGCCGAAGGTGCTGAAGTCCAGGCCGTAGCCCAGTTGCCAGCTGCGTTCGTCTTCGGCGTTGAAGTCGGACCAGTAGGAGTTCGCCAGGTAGATGGTGTTGCCACCGTCGCCGATGCGACCCTGGTCTTTCTGGTAGCCGCCGTAGGCGTAGCCCAGGTTGCTGTCACCGGTGCTGCGCTGGTGCGCGAGGGTGAACGAGTGCGGGCCGGTGATGAAGGTGGCCGCCAGGCTCCAGATCTTGTTGTCGTCGCCGGTGATACCGTTGTCGCGGACGTAGGAATCTTCCAGCTTGGTGCGATAGCCGTTGAAGTCCAGGGTCAGGGACTGATCCTTGTCGATCGGGAACACGTAGTTGGCGTTCACGTATTGTTTCTTCAGCACGTCTTCGACGTCGGAAGCGTACAGCGCGGCCTTGAATTGCTCGGTGAACTGGTAGCTGCCGCCCAACACGTTGATCGACTTCAAGCCACCGCTGTCACGGCCTTCGGCGCTTTTGCGCGACTCGGCGGTGAAGCGACCGGCGTCGAGCTGCAGGCCTTTGATCTCTTTGGAGGTGATCAGGGTGCCGGTGTAGCTTTCCGGCAGCAGGCGCGAGTTGTCGTAGTTCAGCACCGGCAGGGCCGGCATCTGGTCGCCGTAGGTCAGGGTGGTGCTGGACAGGCGGAACTTGATCGCCGCGCCGCCCTTGGACAGATCGTCCGCCGGCTGGCCGCTGTCGCCCTTCTTGAAGAAATCGATGCCTTGCGCGCCGCTACGGTCTTCGCTGCGCTCCAGGTTCAGTGCGTACAGCCCGAAAGCATCCACACCCACACCCACGGTGCCTTGGGTGAAGCCGGACGAGAACGTACCGATGGCCGCCTGGCCCCACTCGGATTTATCCGGGTTGCCGTCTTTGAAGTCACGGTTCATGTAGGCGTTGCGCAGCAGCACTTTGAGGCTGCTGTCTTCAACAAAACCCTTGGATTCGGCCTGGTCGTTCGCCATGGCCTGTGTCGCACTCAACATCCCCAGAGCGATCAGGCTGATTCGCTTGTTCAACATCGTATTCTTTTCCTTATTTCCGGTTGATACGCGCTGTGTCGAACGGCTGAAACGGCGCTATCGCGCTCTTTTTTCATGACGAAAACAAAAAGGCCCGCCCACGATTTCTCGCGGCGGGCCTTTTTATAATTTTTGATCGTGGCGGTCGGCCACAGGCGTTGGGCCGAATCGTAGCTGCGCCCTCAACGGTGTGTCAATTTCATGAATCTTCTAAAAACAGATGAAAACCGTCTAAGAAATGGCTTTACGCGGCAGGAATATTCAATCAATGCAGCCATCGAGGCCACAGGCTGCTACGGAAATGGATGACCCCTGATCGGGCAGTGACTGATCCAGCCACTGCGCAAAAGCCTGGGGTTTGCCCAGCCATGGACCGATATCGATCAGGGTGAATTGTTCATCGTGCTCAAGCGCCAGGGTCGGAAAGCCCTGCCCGCCGACCTTGGCCAAAAGAGCCCGGCTGTTCCTGATATGGCCTTCGGTGTCGACCGCCCTGAAGGCTTTTTCGAAGGCTTCGCGGTCCAGCCCCATGCCGTGGGCAAGTTCAAACAGTACCGACTCATCGGCAATACGGCGCCCATCCATGTAGTGAGCACTTTGCAATCGCCCCAACAACTCCAGCCCGCGACCGGCCATTTGCTCGCCAGCCAGCACCGCAGCGATAGGTGGCGCCGAGTCGAACACGGCGCTGTGATCACGCAGCAACCCTTCGAAATAGGCTTCACCGAACGGCTGCCCGCTGTATTCGGCGATGCGCCGGTCGTGGGGCATGACGTAATTGCGCAGTTGTGGCGAAACCTTTTGCCGATTGGCCCCCGTCATCATGCCGCCGCCGTGGGCAATCACGGGCAGCACAGCCTGGGCGGCCTGCACCAGCGGTTTGGCGCCGTAGCACCAACCGCACAAGGGGTCGTAGATGTAATGCAGGATCATGGGAAAGCTCCGACAGAAATTCAGGAAAATTCGATGTCGGCAGGTTAGTGCCGCAGCGGCCCCGGAAAAACGCCGGATTGGCTTTCAGTTTGTTGCTTGAATCGGTCGAATGAATGCGTCGGCATTTTGTATTAATTCCGACACAATTCGAAACAATCAAATGAGACAAATTCTCAATAACAACTAACGACAGTAAATGACAAGCATTACTATCCGCGCCCTCCTACACGCCTCAATCTAAAATCCTACGGATGCGCTCTTCAATGCCTGCCCCTTTTCGTCTTGCGCCCTACAGCTTTGGGCTCTCTGCCTTGTTGTCTGCCGGTTTTTCCTACGCTGCACCGACCACCCTACCTGCCACATCGATCAGCGCCGAAGCTGAGGCCGACGACCCGCGCGTAACCCAAACCAGCACGGCAACCCGGACCGCCACACCGGTGCGCTACGTGCCACAAGCCATCGACTCGATCAAAACCTCGAACGTCATGGATTACGGCACCAACGATCTGGGCACGGCGCTCAGCGGTATCCCCAACGTCAGCAGCGGCGCCGACACTCGTTTCGACAGCCTGCGCATCCGCGGTTTCGACGCCAGCAACGACTTCTATCTCGATGGCATCCGCGACGACAGCCAGTACGTTCGCGACCTGCACAACATCGAACGCATCGACGTGTTAAAAGGCCCCGCCGCCGTGTTGTATGGCCGTGGCAGCCAGGGCGGCATCGTCAACCGGGTGAGCAAACTGCCTGAGTCCGGTCGCCGCTCGACCATTGAAGCCCAGGGCGGTAGTGAGGACTTGCGCAGCCTCTATGCCGACCTCAGCACCGACCCTTCCGAGAACATCAGCCTGCGCCTGAACATGGGCAACATGGACGAGAACAGTTTCCGCGATGGCGTGAGTGGCAATCGACAGTTGTTCGCGCCCTCGATGAGCTGGCAGCTGACCCCCGACCTGAACTGGTTGGTGCAGTACGAATACAGTCGCTATAACCGAACGCCGGATCGCGGCATCCCCGGGGTAAACGGTCGCCCGGCAGACGTTGGACGCGATACGACCTACGGCAGCGAAAACGATTTCATCGACGATAAGGCGCAATCCCTGCGCTCGAAACTCACTTATGAACTGAGCGACAACTGGCAACTGCGCCAGACCCTGGGTGTGTTCAAACTAAACAGCGATTTCGACAATACCTACCTGAGCGGCTACGTCCCGGCCACCAACAAGGTCACGCGCCAGCACTGGCAGCAGGACCTGAACACTCGAAACGTCTACAACAATGTCGAGCTGGAAGGCGGCTTCGACACCTTCGGCCTGGAGCACCGCCTGCTCACCGGCATCGAAATCGGCAGCCAGCGCCGCGACCCGCTGTTGTACACCGCCGCCACTTCCGGGCCGGGCAGTTCACCGGTGCCGGCGCTGGACCTGTACAACCCCGACCGCAATTTGCGTCATACCGGGCGCATGGTGGTGTCGAGCAATACCCACACCGAGGTCGAGAGCCGCGCGGTGTATGTACAGGATCAATTGCGCCTGAACGATCAATGGCAATTGCTCGGTGGCCTGCGTTACGACACATTCGATATCGAGTCGACGAACAAGGTGCGCAACATTTCCGAAAACAGTGACAGCCATAGCACCAGCCCCCGAGTTGGCGTGGTCTGGACGCCGCTGCAAAATCACTCCTTCTACGCCTCCTGGAGCAAGACGTTCTCACCGGCCGGCGGTGGCTTGATCGGCATCACCCCGGGTGCGGCCGGTAACAGCAATGACCTGAGCCCCGAGCTGACCAAGCAGAAGGAAATCGGGGTCAAGAGTGACTGGCTCGATGATCGCCTGAGCACCACGCTGGCCATCTATGAGCTGGAGCTCTACAACCGCCGCACCAGCGACCCGAACAACCCGACCATTACCCTGCTTTCAGGTCTGCAACGCTCTCGCGGGATCGAGTTGACCGCCGCCGGCAAGATTACCGGCAACTGGTACATGCGCGGTGGCGTGGGTCTGCAGGACGCAACCATCGACAAGGACAACAACGGCCTGGAAGGCAAACGCATCAACAACGTGGCCAAGCACAACGCCAGCCTGTTCCTGACCTGGAAACCGGAAATGGGCTGGTACGCCGAAACCGGCTTGACCCTGGTCGGCGACCGTTACGCCGACAACCTCAACACCACCGTGTTACCGGGTTATGGCCGCTGGGACGCCTTGGCGGGCTTCCGTCAGAAGGATTGGGATTTGCGCGCGGCGCTGAACAATATCAGCGACAAGACGTATTACGAGTCGGCGACCAGTGCATTCCAGATCCAGCCGGGGGCACCGCGTAGCCTGGTGGTGACGGGTACCTACAGTTTCTAAACACCACTTATCCCGGTGTGAACCAATAACACTGGTTCACACCATTCCCTTGTGGGATCGCGGTGATTGCATGAATCTGCGCGCAAAAAAAAAGCGCTGCCATCCCGGCAGCGCTTTTTTTTGTTCAATCCGTTGTTGTTCTTCTTATCCTTCCATCACATCCCACAACGCATCCAGTTCCGCCTCGCTGAATAAACCAGCAGGGTAACGCTCGATCATCGTCCGGCGCGGATCAGTTTCGCTGATCTGACGCATTCCATTGGACTTGAACCAGTGCGCCAGGATCTGGAGCGATTCGCTATTTACTGCCAGGGGATGCAACGCCTTGTCGCTCACTACGTTCACTTCGGCGTTCATTTCAGCGCTCTCTCCCGGTTTGTGAGCGGCTAACTTATCCAAGGTTTATGACAGAACATCGAAGTCCTCCCCACCCCGAGTTACAACAGCAGAGATACAAGAGCTGTGCCAAGGTTTCTGAAGTGTGGCCAAGCGGATACAAAAAAGCCCGCAGGCCTGTAGGGCCGCGGGCTCCGTGCAACGCTGGTGGCTGATCGACAGCCTGAGGGATTTTGCAATCAACTCAAGCTGTTACGACCTCACTCACTCCTTGTGCGGCGCGGGTTGTTGCTGGGTAAGGCAGTGAATATTGCCGCCCCCCAGTAACAGTTCACGACCAGGCACCATCACCACTTCATGCTGTGGGAACAGGTTCTGCAAGATCTCTTTCGCCGGGCCATCCTGCGGGTCGTCAAAGCTCGGCGCGATGATGCCGCCGTTGACGATCAGGAAGTTCACGTAGGAACCGGCCAGACGAACAGTCGGATTACGTTCCTGCGTACCATCGACCGGATCGACACCGGCGCACTCTTCCTCGCTCGCAAACAGCGGACCCGGGATCGGCATCTTATGCACCGTGAATGGGCGGCCCTTGGCGTCGGTGCTGCTTTGCAGCACTTTCATCGCCGCCTGGCAGCGCGGGTAGTTCGGGTCCTGTTGATCATCGGTCCAGGCCAGCAGCACTTCACCCGGGCGCACGTAGCAGCAGAAGTTATCCACATGGCCATCGGTTTCGTCGTTGAACAAGCCATCCGGCAGCCAGATGATTTTATCCACAGCCAGGTTCGCACTCAGCACCGCTTCGATTTCTGCGCGATTCATGTGCGGGTTGCGATTGCGGTTGAGCAGGCATTCTTCGGTGGTGATCAGGGTACCTTCGCCGTCGACGTGAATCGAACCGCCTTCCAGCACGAAGCCTTCGGTGCGGTAGCGCGGGCTGCGCTCGATCTCGAGGATCTTGCCGCCGACCTGCGAGTCACGGTTCCACGGCGAATACAGGCCGCCGTCGAAGCCGCCCCACGAGTTGAAGTCCCAGTTCACGCCACGGACTTCACCCTTGTTATTGATGACAAAGGTCGGGCCGGTGTCGCGGACCCAGGCGTCGTCACTGGACATCTCCACCACGCGAATATTCGGCACGTCGAGACGGGCACGGGCGTTTTCGTACTGGCCGGCGGAAACCGCCACGGTTACCGGTTCGAAACGGGCGATGGCCTTGGCCACTGCCACGTGGGCGGCTTGTGCCGGCTTGCCACCCAGGCGCCAGTTGTCCGGGCGCTCGGGCCAGATCATCCAGGTCTGGGTTTGGGGTGCCCATTCGGCTGGCATGTAGAAGCCGTCGGCGCGAGGGGTGCTGTTCAACGTGGTCATGGCTCAGGACTCCGGAGTGACATTGATACCTGACAGAAATGGAAGCGCATTGGTACACGCCGTGGACTGGCCACTTTATATCCGATAAATATCGGCTTTTAAAGCACCTTACATCCAGAGTTACAAAAACAATTGATAAATAGCCGATATCAATCGAACTAAAAGCACCATTCATGTGGGAGCGGGCTTGCTCGCGAAAGCGGCATTCCAGGCGCAATATTTGCGTCGGATGTACCGGCCTCTTCGCGAGCAAGCCCGCTCCCACATTGGCCCGCATTTACAGGGGGATGTAGTTACAACCCTTCCGCGAGCACCTTCGACAGCATGTCCACGAAGAAATCCACGCTCTGGCGCGAGGTGACCATCGGCGGCTTGATCTTGAGGATGTTCAGGTAATCGCCGGTCGGCTGCATGAATATCCCCAGCTCGCGCAAGCGATCGCACAGTGCGGTGGTTTCTTCGGTGGCCGGCTCCAGGGTTTCGCGGTTGCGGATCAGTTCGACGCCCAGGTAGAAGCCGGAACCGTGCACCGCGCCCACTAACGGATGAATATCGATCAACGCTTCGAGGCGCCTCTTGAAGTGCCCGCCAACGACCTGGGCGTTCTCCCAGAGTTTTTCCTCTTGCATCACATCCAGCACGGCCATGCCGACCTGGCAACTGACCGGGCTGCCGCCGGCGGACGAGAAGAAGTAACCCTCGGCCTCCAGCGCCTCGGCGATTTCCCGGCGGGTGATGACCGCGCCCAGTGGCTGACCGTTGCCCATGCCCTTGGCCATGGTGATGATGTCCGGCACCACGCCCTGCTCTTCGAAGCCCCAGAAGAAATCGCCCATGCGCCCGTAGCCCACCTGCACTTCGTCGGCGATGCACACACCGCCCCTGGCCCGGACCATGGCATAGACTTGTTTCAAATAACCTGGTGGCAGCGAGATACCGCCGGCGTTGCCATACACCGGTTCGCAGATGAAACCGGCCAGTTGGTGTTTCTGCTCGGCGATTTTCGCGAGGTTGTGTTCGACGCTGCGCACATAATCCGGCGCGCTGTCTGGGCCGCGGAATTCACCGCGATAGGTGTTTGGCGCGGTCACCGGGTGCACCCAGTCCGGGCGGCTGCTCAAGGCCTTGGGGTTGTCGGCGATCGAGGTCGACACCGAATCTGCGCCCACCGTCCAGCCGTGATAGGCCTCCAGCACGCTGAGCATGTCGCGGCCGCCGCTGTAGGCCCATGCCAGGCGAATCGCCAGGTCGTTGGCCTCGCTGCCGCTGTTGACCAGGAACACGCGGTCCATGCCGTCAGGGGACAACTCCAGCAAACGTTCGGAGAACTCGGCCACGGCTGCGTAGTTGAAGCGCGAGTTGGTGTTGAGCAACGACCACTGGCGGCTGGCGACGGCGGCCATGCGCGGATGGCCGTGGCCCAGCACCGCCACGTTGTTGAGCATGTCGAGGTAGGAGCGGCCCTGCATGTCGATCAGATGGTTGCGCCAGCCGCGTTCGATGCGCGGCGGATCAACGTAATAGTGTTTTTGCGTGCGGGCGAAGCTGGCATCGCGCCGGGCCAGCAAGGTCGGGCCGTCGAGCTCGGCTTCGGCGTCACAGGCCAGCCCCAGCAACGCTGCCGGCGAAGGGCACAACGCTTGCCAGGCCGCCGCGCGCGAAGGCGTACAGAACAGCGGCGCATTGATCGACGCGCCACGGCACAACTGCACGATCAATGGCCCGCTGACCGAGCCCAGCACTTGGCCTTTGACCAGTGCCGCGCCGCTGTGCAGCGACGGCGTAACACCCCAAAGCCGCACGCTCAATTGCGGGCCGTCCAGTTGCAGCACGCCCGCCGATGGGTGATGCACCACCCCGGCAAACGGCGCTTCGACCGTTGTGCCCTGAGGCACACGCAACTCGACGTGCAACGGGCAAGTGTCCGGTTCAGCGGCGCTGTCCGGGCGGGTGTGGGACAGGCGGTATTGCCCGTAACGACTGGCCGCCAGGCCATGTGCCGCGGCCGCCTCATCCAGCAGGCGCTGATCGACGCCCTCCTGCTCCCAGTTCCCCGCTTCGAAATGCGGACTGAGCACGCCCAGGTCGATCAGCGCGAACTCACGCCCCACCAGGCTCGGCAACAGCGGCGCGAAGCCTTCGCTGCCGATGGTGGGCAGGTGCTGGCCGACGGCGGTGAGGATCGCCGCTTCCATCAGCGCCAACGGCACCGACGTGGCCACACGGAAGATTTCCCACTCATGGACCAGGTTGTCGCGGCTGTAGGCATTACCCGGATCGATGCTGACCTGCTGTTCGCCGCTGAGCACCAACACCGCCGCGCGGGCGACGATCAGCGGCCACAGCGCCAGCAGCTCTTCGTGCTGCAACGGGTTGACCGCGTGATAGGCCTGTATCGCCGGCAAAATGCAGAACGGATCGCCCTCGCCATGATGCAGCAGCGCGGCGCAGGTCACCGACAGATCGGTAATGCGCCAGGTGCGCACCAGGTCGCCGAAATCGATCACACCTTGCAACTGCCAATGGCGCTGAGCATCGCGCTGCCACACCACGTTGTCGTCGGTGATGTCCATGTGGATGGCCTGAACCGGCAGTTTGTCCTGCAATGGCTGCAAATGCCGCTCGGCTTGCCCGGACGCTTCGACGATCAGCTTGCGCTGGGCCTCATCCTTGATCACCGGCAGCAAGTGCGCGATCAGGGCGTGAGCATGGCGGGCGTCCCATTGCAGGGTTCGCACCAGCCCCGGATGGTCGAAATCCGCCAGGGCCAGGTCCATTTCACCGCACAGGCGACCGAAGCCGGACACCACCGTCGGGCTGAAATGACCGAGGCTCGTCAGCGGCTGGCCTTCGATGTAGTCGAGCAGGCGAACGTGCACCGCCTGGCCACCCACGTCCAGCGACAGCAGGTCTGCACCGTTTTTCGTTGCGATAACACGCGGCACCTGTACATCCGGGTGCTCGCCCAGATGCTTGAGCCCGGCATGTTGCGCCTGAAGTTCCAGTACCGAGTAGTCGCCACGGCAGATTTTCAGGACGAAACGTCCCCGCTCGCTGTCGACGCGGTAGTTCAGGTCTTGCTGGCTGCCAAGGGCCTGCAACCTGCCGCTGAACCCGTAATGCTCTTCAAGCAGCCCTAGCGCTTGCTCCGCAGACACCTGCGGGCTGGGCAAACTGGCGCGATGAATCAACGTGGCAAGCGGCATACAACGACCCCTGAAATTTTATTAGGCGCCTATATCGCCACTGGTTCGGGCGATACGCAACCCCCCCGGAAGCCGGTATGAGGTCATTTGTGGGACGGCACCGAATAGCGGTGACGAGTGGCATGGTGAAGACAGTTGCTCCCACAGGTTTTGTTCTGGTACTCGCCTCGATCAGCACTTTGCGCAAGAATGGCGGCCATCAAACGCCTGTTACTGGAGAAACACCATGAATGTAGTGACCACCGACCTGCCCGGTGTTCTGATCCTCGAACCCAAGGTCTTTGGCGACGAACGTGGTTTCTTCTATGAGAGCTTCAACGCCAGGGCTTTCAAAGAGGCCACCGGACTGGACACTGAATTCGTTCAAGACAATCACTCCCGTTCGCAGAAGGGCGTGCTGCGCGGTCTGCATTACCAACTGGAAAATACCCAGGGGAAACTGGTTCGCGTCACGGTCGGTGAAGTGCTGGACGTCGCCGTAGACGTCCGTCGCAGCTCGCCGCACTTCGGTAAATGGGTCGCTGTGCGCCTGTCTGCCGCCAATCATCGCCAACTCTGGGTCCCGGAAGGTTTCGCCCACGGGTTCGTGGTCTTGAGCGAATTTGCCGAGTTCCTTTACAAAACCACCGACTACTACACGCCATCGGCCGAGCGCAGCATTCGCTGGGACGACCCGGACCTGGCCATCGACTGGCAACTGGAAGGCACGCCGCAGCTGTCGGCGAAAGATCAGGCCGGAGTATTTTTCAAGGACGCCGACGTCTTTGCCTGAAAGGCCGGCTGAAGCTCGCCGATCAAGATGCAGCTGACCCAAGGCGGGCAAGCCTAGGCATAATGCGCCTGTACCCACAGGCGCATGCTGCTCATGAAACCGACTCTCCCTCCCAGACCCCGTTGGCGCAGCCTGGCCCTGCTGGCACTGTGCCTGGCGCCGTTGCTGTGGCCGCTGGAGCATCTCGCCGAGCGTTACTACCGCAGCGAGCTGGCCAGTCAGAATCGTCAGACCCTTGACCTCTACGTCGCCAACCTGCTGGGTACCCTGCACCGCTATGAAGTGTTGCCGCAGATCCTCGGCGACCTGCCGGCCTTGCGCGCCGTGCTCGGTGCGCCGGACGATGGTGTCACCCAAGGCAACGCCAACCGCCTGCTGAAAAACATCGCCACCCAGACCGGTGCCGAAGTCATGTACCTGATGGACGCCACCGGCAAGACCCTGGCCGCCTCCAACTGGGACAAACACGACAGTTTCGTCGGGCGCAACTTTTCCTTCCGGCCGTATTTCAGCGAAGCCATGGCCGGGCGGCTCGGGCGCTTTTTCGGCCTGGGCACGACCTCCGCCAAGCGCGGTTACTTCTTCGCCGCCGGCGTGCGCGCCGGCGAAAAAATCGTCGGTGTGCTGGTGGTCAAGGTCGACCTCGACCACACCGAAAGCCTGTGGGGCAAAACCCCGGAACAACTGCTGCTGACCGACCACAATGGCGTGGTCATTCTCACCTCGCGACCGGAGTGGCGATTCCGCTCGACCCGCCCGTTGAACGAAGAAGAAAGCAAAGCCATCACGGCGATCCAGCCCTATCCAACCCGCGATCCCAAACCGCTGAAGCTCAACCCCAATGCCTGGCTGACCCAGACCCAGCAAATCGCCGAAACCGGCTGGGACGTCAGCATCCTCGCCCCGCGCACCTTGATCGACCGCCCGGTGCGCACGGTGGTGGCCATCGGTGGCGCAGCGTTGCTGGTGTTGATGCTGCTGCTCGGCCTGATGATGCAGCGCCGTCGCCATTACCTCGAACGCATCGCTTTCGAAGCCAAGGCCCGTCGCGAGCTGGAAGGCCGGGTCGCCGAGCGCACCAGCGACCTCGAAGGCCTGAACCGGCGCCTGAAACAGGAAGTGCTGGAGCGCGAACAGGCTCAGCAGGAGCTGGTCCGCGCCCAGGATGATCTGGTGCAGGCCGGCAAATTGTCGGCACTGGGCACCATGTCGGCGAGCATCAGCCACGAACTCAATCAGCCGCTGGCAGCGATTCGCAGCTACGCGGAAAACGCCGAAGTGTTGCTCGATCACCAGCGCACCGACGATGCCCGCGGCAACCTCAAGCTGATCAGCGAATTGACCGGTCGCATGGCCTCGATCATCGCTCACCTGCGCGCCTTTGCCCGGCGCGATCGGCATGCTCCGGAAAGCGTCGCCCTGCAACCGGCGCTGGACGATGCCCTGGCCTTGCTGGCCAAGCGTCGACGCAGCATGGAAGTCGAGCTGATCCGCGACTTGCCCGCCGCCACCCTGTGGGTCGAGGCCGGGGAAACCCGCCTGCGCCAGGTACTCGGCAATCTGCTGGCCAACGCCCTGGATGCCCTGACGGAAAAAGGCCCGCCACGTAAACTCTGGCTGAGTGCCCAATCCACGGCCGATGGCGTCAACCTGTACATTCGCGACAATGGCCCCGGTTTTTGCATGGAAGCCCTTGGGCGCGCCAGCGAGCCGTTCTACACCACCAAGACCCGCACCCAGGGCCTCGGCTTGGGGCTGGCGATTTGCGAAACCCTGATGCGCGCCTTCGGCGGTGAACTGTCGTTCGCCAACCACAAGGAGGGCGGCGCCCTGATTACCCTGAAGCTGCGCGCAGGCGCACCGGGCGTGAGCCTGCAACCGTCCGAGGACCGAAGTGCATGACCATCGACAACCGCATTCAGGTCGTGTTGATCGACGACGATCCCCACTTGCGCCAGGCCTTGAGCCAGACGCTGGATCTGGCCGGCCTGAAAATCCTGCCACTGGCCGAAGCCAAGGGCCTGGCCGCGCAACTGGAGCGCGACTGGCCAGGGGTGGTGGTCAGCGACATCCGCATGCCCGGCATGGACGGCCTGGAACTGTTGACCGAACTGCACGCCCAGGACCCTGAGCTACCGGTGCTGTTGATCACCGGCCACGGCGATGTGCCGCTGGCGGTGCAGGCCATGCGTGCCGGGGCCTATGATTTTCTGGAAAAACCCTTCGCCAGCGACGCCCTGCTCGACAGCGTGCGCCGCGCATTGGCCCTGCGCCGTTTGGTGCTGGACAACCGCAGCCTGCGGTTGGCCTTGAGCGACCGCAACGAGTTGAGCACGCGGCTGGTTGGCCACTCACCTTCGATGCTGCGCCTGCGCGAGCAGATCGGTGCACTGGCGGCGACCAGGGCCGACGTGCTGATCCTCGGCGAAACCGGCGCTGGCAAAGAAGTCGTGGCCCGGGCGCTGCACGATTTATCCAGCCGTCGCAACGGTCCGTTCGTGGCGATCAACGCCGGTGCCCTGGCCGAATCAGTGGTTGAAAGCGAGCTGTTCGGCCATGAGCCCGGCGCCTTCACCGGCGCGCAGAAACGTCGCATCGGCAAGTTCGAATTCGCCAATGGCGGCACGTTGTTCCTCGATGAAATCGAAAGCATGAGCCTGGATGTGCAGGTCAAATTGCTGCGCTTGCTGCAAGAGCGAGTGGTCGAACGCCTGGGCGGTAATCAACTGATCCCGCTGGACATCCGCATCATCGCCGCCACCAAGGAAGACCTGCGCCAGGCGGCGGATCAAGGGCGTTTCCGTGCCGACCTGTATTACCGCCTGAACGTCGCGCCGCTGCGGATTCCACCGCTGCGCGAACGGGGCGAAGATGCGCTGATGCTGTTCCAGCATTTTGCCGATGAAGCCAGTGCCCGCCACGGCTTGCCGCCCCATGAACTGCAACCGGGGCAACGTGCCTTGCTGCTGCGCCACACCTGGCCCGGCAACGTGCGCGAGCTGCAAAATGCCGCCGAGCGTTTTGCCCTCGGGCTGGAACTGGAACTCGACCACAGCACGCCGGATGGTGGCGCTGGCAACAGGGTCGAAGTCGTCAGCGGCGGTTTGAGCGAGCAAGTGGAGAACTTCGAAAAAACCCTCATCGCCGCCGAACTGGCACGTTCGCACAGCTCTGTGCGCAGCGTCGCCGAAGCCCTCGGCATTCCACGCAAGACCCTGCACGACAAACTGCGCAAGCACGGTCTGAGTTTCACCGACAGTGGCGCCTCGGCCCACCCTGACGATCTCGACTGAGCTACCGTCCAATCATCCACTTCAAGCCAGAGGCCCCTGAATGAGCCGCGACAGTCGACAACTGGAATCCGTTCTTCATCACGACATTCCCCTCACCCGGGACATGGGCCTCAAAGTGCTCGACTGGCATGACCAGCAACTGCGCCTGCACTTGCCGCTGGAAGCCAACGTCAACCACAAGAGCACCATGTTCGGCGGCAGCCTGTATTGCGGCGCGGTCCTGGCCGGTTGGGGCTGGCTGCATTTGCGCCTCAAGGAAGAAGGCATTACCGACGGGCACATCGTGATTCAGGAAGGGCAGATCAGCTATCCGCTGCCGGTGACGGGCGATGCCAACGCCATTTGCCAGGCGCCGGACCCGGTGATCTGGAAGAAATTCCTGACCACCTTCCAGCGATACAGCCGGGCGCGGTTGACGCTGCATACGCGGGTCGTCAATGAAGGCCGTGATGAGGATGCGGTGAGGTTTGTCGGGCAGTACGTGTTGCACCGCTAAACCAGGGCCACCGCAAAACCTGTGGGAGCGAGCTTGCTCCGGGCGGCGCTCCGACGATGGGGTCGTCAAAGCCAACATTGAGTTGCCTGACACACTGCCATCGTCGGAGCGCCGCCCGGAGCAAGCTCGCTCCCACAAGGAGTTGCATCAGCGCTCGGGAACGATCTTATGCGCGTGCCAATTCCAGCAACTTCTGCCGCCAGGCCGCCTTCGCCGGCAATGCCAGGAAGAACGCGTTCAACAGCGACTCCCGCGCCGGATAGCTGAACGACTCACCACTCAACTCCAGCACCTCACCGCCTGCGCCTTCCAGCACACCTTGCGCTGCCGCCGTGTCCCACTGGGAAGTCGGTGCCAGACGCGGATAGCAATCCGCCGCCCCTTCGGCCAGCAGGCAAAACTTCAACGAACTGCCGATACTGGCCAGTTGCAGCTCGCCAAGGCTGGCGCTCAACCCGGCCAGCAAGCGCTCCTGCTCCGGGCTCGAATGACGACGGCTGGCCACCACGGTGAACATCTCTCCGGGCGCTAATGCATCACGCACCTTGATCGCCACGGGCGTACCACCTTTATCGCCGCGCCAGGCACCGAGGCCGACGCCACCGACATAGAAGCGCCCGTTGGTCGGCATCGACACCACACCGAACACCACCCGACCGTTTTCGATCAAGGCGATGTTGACGGTGAACTCTTCGCTGCCGTTGATGAATTCCTTGGTGCCATCCAGGGGATCGACCAGCCACCAGCGCTGCCATCCGGCCCGCTCGCTTTGGGGAATGTTGGCGTCCTCTTCGGAGAGCACCGGGATGCTCGGATCGAGCGCCGTCAGCCCGGCCAGAATCAGGTGGTGCGCGGCCAGGTCGGCAGCGGTCACCGGCGAGTCATCAGCCTTTGCCGTAACGGCCGTGCCTGTGCGCCAGAACGGCAGGATCGCGTCACCGGCCTGCAAGGCCAGTTCAATCACCGGCGCCATCAACGGATGCGGGAAATTCATGGCTGGAACGCTCCGCGCTGAGTCAACAGGTCTCGGGCCAGGTACAGCGCCGCCAAGGCACGGCCTTCGGTAAATTGCGGGTTTTGCGCCAGCGCCGAAAGCTCACGCAGATTGACCTTGTCCACTCGCATCGGCTCTGGCTCGTCGCCTTCCAGACGCTCTTCGTAGAGGTCGGTAGCCAGCACCACTTGAATCTTCTGGCTCATGTAACCGGGAGACAGCGACAACTCGGTCAGGTGCTCCAGTTGCCGCGCGCCAAAACCGGCCTCTTCCTTGAGTTCACGCTCGGCTGCCGCCAATACGTCTTCACCCGGCTCGATCAAACCCTTGGGCAATGACATTTCATAGGCATCCGTGCCGCCGCAATACTCCTCGACCAGCACTGCATGCTCGGCATCGAGCATCGCCACGATCATCACCGCGCCGTACCCGGCGCCCTTGCCGACCAGGCGTTCATACGTGCGCTCCACGCCGTTGGAAAAGCGCAGCTTCATCTCTTCCACGCAGAACAATCGACTGGTGGCGACAATTTCGCGGGCGAGTATGGTGGGTTTCTGGCGCATGCAAAGCTCCTTGGCGTGAACGCGCTACTATAACGCGGCTTTCCCGATTGTTTACGCCAGAAATCTTTCTACTGCCCGAGACGTTGCCATGCCTTCATTACCCTGGTCCGACATCGATACTGTTCTGCTGGACATGGACGGTACGCTGCTGGACCTGCATTTCGACAATCACTTCTGGATGGAGCACTTGCCCCAGCGTTACGCCGAACTGCACGGGGTCAGCCGGGCCATGGCCGAGATGGAATTGCAGCCGTTGTTCGAGCGCAATGCCGGCCAGTTGCAGTGGTACTGCCTGGACTTCTGGAGCGCCGAACTGAAACTGTCGGTGCGCGACCTGAAACTGGAAACCGCACACCTGATCGCCCTGCGCCCGGATGCCGACACCTTTCTGGCGGCGATCAAACGGGCCGGCAAGCGCGTGGTGCTGATCACCAATGCCCATCGGGATGCGCTGTCGTTGAAGCTGGAAAAAATCGAACTGGCGCCCTACTTCGAACGCTTGATCAGTTCCCATGACTACGGCTTCCCCAAGGAAAACCCGCAGTTCTGGGATGCGCTGCAAGCCGATATCGATTTCGATCCGGCGCGCAGCCTGTTCATCGACGACACCTTGCCGATCCTGCGTAGTGCACGGGACTTTGGCGTGGCACATTTGCTGGCCGTGCGCGAGCCGGATAGCCGCAAGGGGCCGAAGGATACGGCGGAGTTTGCAGCGGTCGGGGATTATCGGGATTTGATTGCGGGGCTCTAGACCGAGTTGCCTGCTTCGCGAGCAAGCCCGCTCCCACATTTGATTGTGGGAGCGGGCTTGCTCGCGAAGGCCATCACGCGGTTTGACGACTTACTCAGGAATCCGCAACGACTGCCCCGGATAGATCTTGTCCGGGTGCGACAGCATTGGTTTGTTGGCTTCAAAAATCTTGTTGTACTGGTTGGCACTGCCATACACAGCCAGGGATATGGCGCTGAGAGTGTCGCCCTTTTTCACGACCACGAAGCGCGCGGCAGCAACGACCGGCCCGGTCACGGTAATCTGATCATCCACACTGCCAACCCCGGCGATATTGCCCACCGCCAGCAGGATCTTTTCCTTCTCTTCCTGGCTCGCCACTTCGCCGGTCACCGTGACCTTGTCGCCATCGACCGTCGCTTGCACATTCGGGTTACCCAAGCCGACCTTGCTGATGTGCGCCTTCAGTTGCTCACTGGCATTGGCGTTGCCTGGCGTCAGCAAATCCAGCAATTTTTCGCCTGCTTCCTTCACAAAGCTCAAAAGACTCATGGTGCACTCTCCTTGGGTTTCGGGTTCCAGACGTCAAAGCCTAGACCACGGTCGTCACCTGCGAATCCAACCCGACCAATGACCCCGCTTGCGATAGAATCCGCACCTTCCCAACCCCTGGAGCGCAGATGGACATCAAGCAGCTGAAATTCCTCATCGCGCTCGACGAAACCCGCCATTTCGGCCAGGCCGCCGCACGCTGCCACATCACCCAACCAACCCTGTCCATGCGCCTGCGCAGCCTCGAAGAAGAACTTGACCTGCCGCTGGTCAATCGCGGCCAGCGCTTCGAAGGCTTCACCGCGCCGGGCGAGCGGGTGCTGGCCTGGGCGCGCACCGTACTGGCGGCCTACGACGGCCTATACGCCGAGGCGGCCGCCTGTCGCGGCAGTCTGGTCGGTACGTTGCGGCTGGGCATGGTGCCGCTGTCGAGCTTCGATCCGCTGCCGCTGCTGCAACGCTTGCACGCCGAACATCCGAACCTGCGTTTCGAACTCTCGGCACTGAGTTCCGAGCAGATCCTCGAACAGCTGGCGAACAATCGCCTGGACCTCGGTGTTTCCTACCTGGAACGCCTCGACACCGAACATTTCGACTCCCTGGCCTACAGCGAAACCCGCATGGGCCTGCTCTACGACCAACGCTTCTTCACCTTTGGCGAGGCGCCGCTGAGCTGGGAATCGTTGATCGAACTGCCACTGGGCATGCTCACCAGCGGCATGCACTTTCGCCAATCCATCGACCATAACTTCCACAGCCGCGGCCTCACCCCACAACCGCTGTTGCAGACCGACGCCGTCCATCAGCTGTTACAAGCGGTGCACGGCGGCCTGTGTTGCGCCGTGATGCCGCTGGACGGTGGCCTCGAAGGGCTGACCGAACACCTGCGCCTGCAACCGATCGAGAACGCCCAGACCCTTGGCCGACTGGGGCTGATCATGCGTCGCAGCGCACCGCGCTCGGCGCTGGCAGAAGCCTGTTTCGCGATCTATCAGCAATCGCTGATTGGTACTTGATCGACGGCATCTATCGGCAGATCAGTAATAGCGATTAGACGCGACAAGTTGTCACGCCTAGTCTTAAAGCTGACCAATCCGTCGGTGATGCCATGAACACCAAGCGCCCAGCCTGCGCGGCGCCTGCCCTCGAAACGCCCGCACCCGCCGCCAGCCAGACTTACAGTTACTGCAATCTGCGTCGTACCGAAACGGATAGCGCCGAATCGGCCAGCACCGCGCTGGCCGAGGAAGTCGCGCTGGCGATTGCCTTCAACGGCATCAGCCAGGCGGTCATGCTGGTAACGCCCACGGACCTGGAAGATTTCATCGTCGGCTTCAGCCTGGGCAGCGGCATCATCCAGGACGCCACGGACATCTACGACCTGCAACTCAGCGGCTCGGGTTCGGCGCAATACGCGCAAGTGACCATCGCCAACCGCGCGTTCTGGAACCTCAAGCAGCAGCGTCGGCAGCTGGCCGGCACCAGCGGTTGCGGGTTGTGCGGCGTGGAAGCGCTCGAGCAGGCGTTGCCGGACCTTCAGGTATTGCCCGGCGCCCCGTTGCCGCCAGTCGAATGGCTTGATGGCCTGCGCGAGCGCATCGGCGCCTTCCAGCCCTTGGGCCAGCATTGCGGTGCGGTGCATGCCGCGGTGTTCATGAATGACAAAGGTGAGTTGTTGCTCGGCCGCGAAGATATCGGCCGGCACAACGCCCTCGACAAACTGATCGGCGGATTGATCCGCCAGAAGATCCCGACCGCTGGCGGGCTGGCGATTGTCACCAGCCGCTGCAGCCTCGAATTGATCCAGAAAGTCTTGCGCGCCGGCATCCAGACCCTGGTCAGCCTGTCGTCACCCACCGGCCTGGCCGTGCAATGGGCCCGTCGCCACAACCTCAATCTCATCCATCTGCCACAGAAGAATGCACCGCGGGTCTACAGCCCAACGTTGGAGAATCAAGCGTGAGTCAACACCGTCAAGCCGATCAGAAACCCGTCCCTCGCTTCAAGCCCTACAAAGGCCCGGCCGGTGGCTGGGGCGCACTGATCAGCGTGGCCCAGGCCTGGTTGACCAGCGACAACGCGCTGAAAAACTTGCGCATAATGCTCAAGACCAACCAGAACGGTGGCTTCGACTGCCCGGGTTGCGCCTGGGGTGATTCTCCGGAAAAGGGCATGGTGATGTTCTGTGAGAACGGCGCCAAGGCGGTGAACTGGGAAGCGACCAAACGTCGTGTCGATGCCAAGTTCTTCGCCAAACACAGCGTCACGTCCTTGCTGGAGCAAAGCGACTATTGGCTCGAATATCAGGGCCGCCTGACCGAGCCGATGAGCTATGACGCCGAGACCGATCGCTACAAGCCGATCAGTTGGGACGCCGCATTCACCCTGATCGCCAAACACCTGAACGGCCTGTCGAGCCCGGATCAGGCCGAGTTCTACACCTCGGGCCGGGCGAGTAACGAAGCGGCGTACCTCTATCAGCTGTTCGTGCGCGCCTACGGCACCAACAACTTCCCTGACTGCTCGAACATGTGCCACGAGGCCAGCGGTGTCGCTTTGTCGCAAAGCGTCGGGGTCGGCAAAGGCACCGTGACCTTCGACGACTTCGAACACGCCGATGCGATTTTCGTCTGGGGCCAGAACCCCGGCACCAACCACCCGCGAATGCTCGAACCGCTACGCGAAGCGGTAAAACGCGGCGCGCAAGTGGTGTGCATCAACCCGCTCAAGGAGCGTGGCCTGGAGCGTTTCCAGCACCCGCAGCACGCGCTCGAAATGCTCACCAACGGCGACAAGCCGACCAACACCGCGTTCTTCCGCCCGGCCCTGGGCGGTGACATGGCGATCATGCGCGGCATGGCGAAATTCCTTCTGCTGTGGGAGCGCGACGCGCAGAAAACCGGTGCCCCGGCGGTGTTCGACCATGACTTCCTCAACGAGCACAGCGTCAACGTGCTGGATTACCTGGCCGTCATCGACGACACCTCCTGGGAGCAGATCGTCGAGCAGTCCGGCCTGAGCCTGGTGGAAATCGAGCAAGCCGCGCGCATGTACGCCAAAGGCAAGAACGTGATCATGTGCTGGGCCATGGGTATCACCCAGCATCGTCATTCCGTGGCGACCATCCAGGAAATCGCCAACCTGATGCTGCTGCGCGGCAACATCGGCCGGCCGGGTGCCGGCCTGTGTCCGGTGCGTGGCCACAGCAACGTGCAGGGCGACCGGACCATGGGCATCAACGAATGCCCTCCTGTTGCATTCCTCGATGCCCTGGAGCGTCGCTTCCGGTTCAAGGTGCCACGCGACAACGGCCACAACGTGGTCGAGGCGATTCATGCGATGGCTGAAGGTCGGGCGAAAGTCTTCATCGGCCTGGGCGGCAACTTCGCGCAAGCCACGCCGGACAGCCCGCGCACGTTCCAGGCCCTGCGAAACTGCGACCTGACCGTGCAGATCAGCACCAAGCTCAACCGCAGCCATTTGACCCACGGCAAGTACGCGCTGATCCTGCCGTGCCTGGGCCGCACCGACATCGATATCCAGACCGAAGGCCCGCAAGCGATAACCGTCGAAGACTCGTTCAGCATGGTCCACGCCTCCAATGGTCAGCTGCAGCCGCTGTCGAACCAGATGCGTTCGGAACCGGCGATCCTGGCCGGCATCGCTGCCGCGACCCTGGGCAGCCACCCTGTGGACTGGAACTGGCTGGTGGCCGACTACAGCCGCATCCGCGACCTGATCGCCGAGACCATTCCCGGCTTCAAGGACTTCAATGAAAAGGTCAAGAACCCGGGCGGTTTCTACCTGGGCAACAGTGCCGGTGCACGCAAGTGGAGCACCGCTTCGGGCCGGGCCAATTTCCGCTCGAACGCGCTGCCCAAAGACCTGGTGCACGAACGCACCCGCGCTACCGGTGTGCTGCCGGACCTGATCATGCAATCGATGCGCTCCCACGATCAGTACAACACCACCATTTATGGCCTCAACGACCGTTATCGCGGTGTGAAGGGTCAGCGGGATGTGTTGTTCGTCAACGAAGCCGACATCATTCGCCTGGGCTTCAAGCCGGGGCAAAAGGCCGACATTGTTTCCCTTTGGGACGATGGCGTGGAACGTCGGGTAAAAGGCTTCACGCTGCTGGCGTTTGATATCCCGGCCGGGCAAGCGGCGGCCTACTATCCGGAAGTGAACCCGTTGGTGCCGCTGGAAAGCATCGGCGATGACAGCCATACGCCGACATCGAAGTTCGTGGCGATCCGGTTGGAAGCGGCGAGTGAGACCGGGCTGATCATGGCCAGGTCTGCTTAATGTGTTGTCTGAACTGGCCCCATCGCGAGCAAGCTCGCTCCCACAGTCTTTTTCTGTTGTTCACATAATCTGCGTTCGACTGAAATCCCTGTGGGAGCGAGCTTGCTCGCGATGGGGCCAGACCAATCACCAAAAACTCCGGACCCTGCACTTTCCTTTCGCCCACAAAAAAGGCCGTTTCCTCATGAAAACGGCCTTTGCGAAGTAGTAAAAGACCGGCAAAAAAACGTTAAGTTCCGCCCAAAAAACAGTAACTTGCAATATTGTATACAGGTCGTGTTATTCGTCGGATTTCGATTGTCACGCCCATTCCAGAGCCTCAGGATCGCGCCGTCATCCCCTTGAGGTTCCTCCATGAAGTTCTCCTCGATTCTCTTGTTGTCCCTTGGCCTGGTCAGCGGTATCGCGTCTGCTGGCGGCACCACCGAAGCCGGTGTAGGCGGCGCATTGGGCGGGGTTTTAGGCTCGGTCGTCGGTCAGTCGTTAGGCGGCAATACAGGTTCCACCATCGGCGCGGCCCTGGGTGGCGCGGGTGGTAGCGCCGTCGGTGCAAACAAACACAGCCGTGGCGAAGCAGCCCTTGGCGGTGCGTTGGGCGCCGCGGGCGGTAACGTGGTCGGCCGCAGCGTGGGCGGCACCAGCGGCAGCCTGATCGGTGCCGCAGCAGGCGGCGGCGCCGGTGGCGCGCTGGGTAACTACATGGGCAAAGAGTACGATAATGATGACGACGATGATCGTCGTTCGTATCGCGGCCATGGTGATCGCCGTTACTACCGTGACGGCCATCCGGGCCGTGGTCATGCCTATGGCCATCGCAAGAAGCACCACAAGTACTACCGCGACTAAGGCCTCGAGCGCCTCGCTGGTAAGTACAACAAAAATCGCAGCCCAAGGGCTGCGATTTTTTTGCCTTAGTGAACCACCAGACGCTCCAGCGCCCCGCGCAACCCTGCTGGAATCGCCACGGGTTGATTCGACACACGATCGACAAACACATGCACGAAGCGCCCCGCCGCACAGGCCTCGTCTTCCCCTTGCTTGAACACGGCCAGTTCGTATTGCACCGAACTGTTGCCCAACTTGCCCACACGCAGACCGATCTCGATGCGGTCCGGGAAGGCAATGGAAGCAAAGTAATCACAGGCCGAGCTCACCACGAACCCCACCACCTCACCATCATGGATATCCAGGCCGCCGACTTCGATCAGGTAAGTGTTCACGGCCGTATCGAAGAAGCTGTAGTAGGTAACGTTGTTGACGTGACCGTAGGTGTCGTTGTCGTGCCAGCGGGTGGTGATGGGCTGGAAGTGGGGGTAGTCGGTGCGTTGGGGCATTGGCGTTGATTCCTGGAGTTGGTTCGCCAAGTCTAAGGCGAAAACCGCGTTATCGTTCTTCGCGAGCAAGCCCGCTCCCACATTGGATATCGGTCGTACACAAAATCTGTGTTCACCGAAGATCAAATGTGGGAGCGGGCTTGCTCGCGAAGGCGCCCTCACAGGCGCCGCATCAATCACTTGTCAGCAAAGCCCTTGCCAGCCGCCGCCAACTCGCCAATCAACCGCGCCGGTTGCCAGTGATCGCCCTGACGCGTCTCAAGGTCCATCAAGCGCCGGTGAATGTCCGCCAACCCTTGCTGATCCGCCCACGCCATCGGGCCGCCCTTGTCCGCCGGGAAACCGTAACCGTTGAGGTAGACCAGATCAATATCGTGAGCCGACCCGGCGATGCCTTCCTGCAGGATCTTCGCGCCTTCGTTGACCAGTGCCAGCAAGCAGCGCTCGAGAATCTCTTCTGGGCCAATCTCGCGGCGATGGAACCCTAGCCCTTCGCTGACCTCCAGCACCAGCGCATCCACCAGTGGGTCATGTTCGGCCTGACGACTACCCGGTTCATAGTGGTAAAAGCCGTTGCCACTCTTCTGGCCGAAACGTCCCTGCTCACACAAACGGTTATCCACCTGAACTTGCGGCGCATCCTGTCCAATGCCGGATAACTGGCGCGCGCGCCATTGCAGGTCGACGCCCACCACATCGAACATGCGGAACGGCCCCATGGCGAAACCGAAGCCCTGCAGCGCTGCGTCAACCTGGTAGGGATAAGCGCCTTCCAGCAGCATTTTTCGCGCTTCGAGCACATAGGTATTGAGCATGCGGTTGCCGATGAAACCGTCGCAATTGCCCGACACCACGCTGACCTTGCCCATGCGCTGGCCGAGCGCCAGTGCCGCGTCGAGCACCGCCGGCGCCGTCTGTGCACCACGGACGATTTCCAGCAGCTTCATGATGTGCGCCGGGCTGAAGAAGTGCAGGCCCAGCACTTGTTGCGGCCGGCGTGTGACCGCAGCAATGGCGTCGATGTCCAGCGCCGAGGTATTGCTGGCCAGAATGGCTTCGGGTTTGAGCAGGTCATCGAGCTCGCGGAAGATTTTCTGCTTGAGCTCAAGATTTTCGTACACCGCTTCGATGACCAGGTCGACATCGCGGATGGCCGTGTAACTATCTGCCGCCATAACGCGCGCGGCACGGGCATCGGCTTCGCTCTGATCAATGCGGCCCTGGCGCACGTTGTGGGCGTAGGTGTCCGCCACGGTGGCCAGCGCTTGCTCCAGCATTTGCGGATTGTTGTCGACCCACTGCACGGCCACTCCGGCGTTGGCCAGGCACATGACAATGCCACGGCCCATGGTGCCCGCGCCGATGACGGCGGCGCGCTGAATATTCGACGGTGTCTGGCTCATGTTTTGTTCTCTTGTTGGCGATCCGAAGACAGCCACCACCATAGTCAGCCACCGGGTTTTTTTGAAATTTATTCCTGTGATGAGCAACATTCAGCGGATGGATGTAGCCCTTTGAGTACACCGCAAATCCCTGTGGGAGCGGGCTTGCTCGCGAAGGCGATCCATCTATTTGCAGTGATGGTGACTGACCCTCCGCTTTCGTCGGATCGCCACCCGGAGCAAGCCCGCCCCCACACTGACCGTGTTTCAACCGAGTAGATGTTGCTCGGCCCACTCCCGCACCCCGGCATACGGATAATCTTCCAGCGCCGCAAACCCGGGAATCGACCGAGCCTTGAGCTTGGTGAACAACGGCACGCTGATCCCGCACAGAAACCGTGTCACGCGTTCGGCCGAAGGCAAGTTGCCCGTATGCTGCTCGTGCCTGTGGATAAAACCGCCACACAGCGCCTCGAAATTCTTATCCACAAGCGCCGGCAACTCCGGGGGTGCCGGTAGCCGCGCCACTTGCCCATGACACACCGAACAATGCCCGCATTGCTGCGGGGCATTGTGGTCACCGAAATACTCGGCCAGGCGATAACCCAGGCAGCGGTCGGTGGCGAACAGGTCCAGCATCGCGTGAATCCGCGCGACCTCGGTGCGCTCATGCCGAGTGAAACAGCCGTGCAGTTCCTCGCTCAACGCGACGTTGTCGAACCCGCTTTGCAGCACGCTGTAGACCTCGGTCATCTGCTTGCTTTCGAGCTCCACCCAACCCTTCTCCTGGAAGTAATCCAGCGCCTTGACCACCCGACTGCGCTCGGCCTGATGCTGCTCGTACAACGCCTCGAAATTCACCGTGGCCCAGGTCCGCGCACGGCTGGAGGTCTGGATGATCGCAGCGACAAAGTCCCTACGCTCGCCTTCGAAACGCGCCAATAGCGCCTCGGGTTCCTGCACATACTTGAAACGGTACTCGGCGTAGTACGCGTAGCGCGGGGCGATCAGCCCGCGCAATTCGAGTTGCACCAGCAAAGTCTTGAGCGGCAACTGGCGAATATTGCTCTGATCGGCCAATGGCCCCAGCAGAAACTCCCACTGCCCTTCAGTTGCCGCGGCTTGCATCTCATCAAGCACGCAACGGATGCCATCCAGCTCGGGCGTGTCGCCGTAGACGAAATTCTCCAGCACGTTGAGGCTGTCGCGGTTGGCCAACACCAGGCAGTCCGACGGCTGCCCGTCACGTCCGGCGCGGCCGATTTCCTGGCTGTAGTTCTCGATGGATTTGGGCAGGTCGAAATGCACCACGTTGCGGATGTCACTCTTATCGATGCCCATGCCGAAAGCGATGGTGGCGACGATGCAATTGGACTGCCCGCCCATGAAGCGACGCTGGATCGCTTCCCGTTGCTCATGGGGCAACCCGGCGTGATAAGCCTCGGCCTGAATGCCGTTGCGGTTCAGGTGTTCGGCGATGTGCTCGGCGGTTTTCTGCAAGGTCACATAGACGATGCTCGGCTGGTCCGGACGCTGGCTCATCCACTCGACCAGGCGCCTGCGCTTGTCCGCTCCGCGAACCGGCTCCACCAGCAAATTGAGGTTCGGGCGATAGAAACCGGTGGTCACCACATCGTCGGCGGCGATGGCGAATTTCGCCTGCATGTCGGCGATGACCTTGGGCGTCGCCGTTGCGGTCAGCAGCAACACCTGCGGGATGTTGAACTGGCGTTGATAGTCGGGAAGCTTGAGGTAGTCCGGGCGAAAGTTATGCCCCCATTCGGAAATGCAGTGCGCCTCGTCCACCACCAGCAACGAGATCGGTACTTGCTGCAAAAAATGCCGGAAGCGCTCGTTCTTCAGGCGCTCCACGGAGATCATCAGAATCTTCAGTTCGCCGGATTTTGCCCGGGCCATGACGTCACTGGCGTCATCGCGACTCTGCGCCGAATCGATACTGCCCGCCGAGATGCCGTGGCGTTGCAAAAACGCCAGCTGATCCTGCATCAACGCCAGCAGCGGTGAGACCACCAGCGTCAGGTGCGGCAGCAACAGCGCCGGCAATTGGTAGCAAAGGGATTTGCCGGAACCGGTGGGGAAAATCGCCGCCGCCGAGCGCCCCGCCAGCACGGCACTGACGGCCGCCTCCTGACCGGGTCGAAATTGTGGATAACCGAAAACCTGCTCCAGGGTGTTGTGCATAAGCTGTCACTCCGTTAACCGCTGCGGAGTCAAAAGCCTGGCCGGCGATCGCAGCGAGTCGAGAAAAGGTCGGGGGCAAAAACGATAGGGGATGATACAGCGGATGATTCAAAGGGCTTTAGGAATCGGGTAACTGGCAGATCGCTTTCGCGAGCAGGCTCGCTCCCACATTTGATCTTCAGCGCACAGGGTTCTGATGCTCAAACATAGATCAGTGTGGGAGCGAGCCTGCTCGCGAAGAGGCCAGCACACCCACCGCAAAATTCGAAATACCCGACAATGTCCGAGGCCCCCTCTACCGAGATTTACTGCGAAGCGGCTGAAAACGCTGTAAGCATTTTTACCTCTCGCCATTCCACGTTGAAAACCCAGCACCAACGTGTAGTCCCCTTCCTCAAAATATGACAAAACCCTTACAAAGCCTGTCGATCTCAGCCGTCTTGTCCCGTAACGCCATACCCTCCTATAGTTTCCAGCGCGGCTGAAAACAGTGTCTCGGCCTGCCGGGAACACTTGCCGATTTCGCACAGGACCCACTCAATGAAAAACCCCGACTCACTGACAACCCGCTACCACCCACTCAAGACCCGCTACAGCGAAACCCCGGTGCTGGTCATCGATACCGAGGCCGACCCCTTCGAGATCCTCGACGCCGCCCGACAACGCATCCACGCCGCCAGCGACCTGCTCGAAACCCTCTATTGCATGTGCTTCAAACAGGCCAATGCCAGCGACATCCCCAAGATCGTCAGCGCCCTGTACCTGCTGACCCAGGACGGCAATGACCTGCTCGACATCGCCCGGCAGCGTTTGCCGAAACTCACCGGCTGAAAAACACCACAACCGCCTGTGGGAGCGAGCCTGCTCGCGAAGAACGATAACGCGGTCCTTCTGAGGACATGCAAATGCTGGAAATTTCGCTGTGGATAACTCCGTCAGCAACGACCTATGGAAGCTTCAGCAAGGTCCTACAAAACAAGGCAACTTGTCGGCTATCGCCAGCCAGTGGCTCGAACATATAGTCCGGATTGTCGCTGCCAAATCAGCGATCAGGTTTGGTCACCTGAGAACAACGCACATAGTTGTGCCATCATTCGCGCCGCGGACATCTATGTCCTCGCAGTGCATTGTCATGGCGACTGTGTGCGGGACGCCTTCGGGCGAGCCGAGTTGTTGTTCTCGGTTGACCAAGCCTGCGCACAGTCCGCCTCCCATCGTTTGGTCACGGTGCTGGCGGTTAATTAACAACAAACCGAGTACATGCCATGTCAACTCTGAATCCGTTTCCAAAGCGCTACCGCCCACTTCACACCAACCTCACCGACACCCCGGCCCTGATCATCGACACAGAGGCCAACCCGCAAGACATCCTCGAAGCCGCCCTCCAGCGCATCCGGGCCTCCAGCGACCTGCTGCAAACCCTGCACTGCCAATGCTTCAAACACGGCGACCTCCAAGACATCCCGCACATCACCCATGCGCTCTACCTGCTGACCCAGGACGGCTGCGACCTGCTCAAGGTTGCCCAGCAACGCATGCTGAACTGGAAAGCGCCGGTCTGATCTTTAATGGAGATCGCTCCCACGCACTGCGCAGGAGCGATCAAGAAACAAGAATTGCTCCGATGGCAACAAACCACTCAATGCCCTCATCGGATACAGAAGGAAACCATGAGCAGTTTTTTTGATGAGCTAATGGAAAGCGTGCAACAAATGAACGAGATCCTACGGGGTGAACGTCGGCCCTCCGTGCAAACTGAAAACGCTGAGCCAGAAGCAATCAACTCAGCCGGCCCTTCCTCTCAAGTCCGACGACCAATAAGATCCGTTAAGGACCAAACGGATCTCCCCCAATGAACCTCGCCTCCAACCTCCCCGACGACCACTTGATGCAGCAACTCATGCAACTGCTGCATGAAGAACTCGGCTTCCCCGAACGCAAAACCATCAGCCTCACCACCTCGATCAACTTCGATCTTGGTTGCAACGGTGCAGACGCCCGGCATTTGATCGAAACCCTGGAAGACCACTTCGCCATCGATTTCGTGGATTTCGACAGCTATCGCTATTTCCAGCCCGACGGCTTTGACGTGAATCTAAAGCGAAAAGCCAAGGGTCGCGGCGAGAAGGTGCCTTTGACCATCGGCATGCTCTACCGGGCCATCAAGGCCCAACGCTGGGACACGGATGAGCTCGAGGGCCTGTAACGGCCCGACGCATTCTGACTTGCCCGAGAAAAACTGAATTTTGCGCACAAAAAAGCCGCCCCGAGGGGCGGCTTCTTCGTTAGCTCAATCCAACACTTACAGCTTTGGACCCGCAGCCTTGATCGCGTCGCTCACTTCGAACTTCTTGAAGTTCTCGATGAACAGGCCGGCCAGTGCTTTGGCGGCTTCGTCGTAGGATGGCTTGTCGGCCCAGGTGTTGCGTGGGTTCAGCAGGCCAGTCTCAACGCCCGGTACGGCCACTGGCACGTCGAGGTTGATGGTGTCCAGGTGTTCGGTCTCGGCACCGATCAGCGCGCCGCTCTGGATCGCTGCGATCACGGCACGGGTGGTCGGGATGTTGAAGCGCTTGCCGACGCCGTAGCCACCGCCGGTCCAGCCGGTGTTGACCAGGTAGACCTTGGAGCCGAAGCCGCGGATGCGCTTGATCAGCAGTTCAGCGTATTCGCCGGCCGGACGCGGGAAGAACGGTGCGCCGAAGCAGGTGGAGAAGGTCGACTTGATGCCGCTGCCCGAACCCATTTCGGTCGAACCGACCAGAGCGGTGTAACCGGACAGGAAGTGGTAGGCCGCTTGTTCTTCGTTGAGGATCGACACTGGCGGCAGTACGCCGGTCAGGTCGCAGGTCAGGAAGATCACAGCGTTTGGCTCGCCACCGAGGTTCTTCTCGGAGCGCTTGGCAACGTGCTCCAGCGGGTAGGCGGCGCGGCTGTTCTGGGTCAGGCTGACATCGGCGTAGTCGGCGTGCTTGGCGTCGTCGATAACGACGTTTTCCAATACCGCGCCGTGCTTGATGGCTTTCCAGATAACCGGCTCGTTCTTCTCGGACAGGTCGATGCACTTGGCATAGCAACCGCCTTCGATGTTGAACACAACGCCTTCGCCCCAGCCGTGCTCGTCGTCACCGATCAGGTAACGGCTTTCGTCGGCCGACAGGGTGGTTTTACCAGTGCCGGACAGACCGAAGAACAGGGTCACGTCGCCTTCTTCGCCGATGTTGGCGGCGCAGTGCATTGGCAGTACGTCGGCGGCCGGCAGCAGGAAGTTCTGCACCGAGAACATGGCTTTCTTCATTTCACCGGCGTAACGCATGCCAGCGATCAGCACTTTCTTCTGTGCGAAGTTGAGGATCACGCAGCCGTCGGAGTTGGTGCCGTCACGCTCTGGCACGCACTCGAAGTTGGCAACGTTGAGGACCTGCCACTCGTCACGACCCGCCGGGTTGTACTGAGCCGGGTTGATGAACAGGCAACGGCCGAACAGGTTCTGCCAGGCAGTCTGGGTGGTCATCTTCACGGCCAGATAGTGCTCGGAAGCCGCACCTACATGCACGTGGGAAACGAAATGCTCTTGCGCGTTGTTGAATGCCTCAACGCGAGCCCACAGGGCGTCGAACTTGTCGGCCGGGAACTTGCGGTTGATCGGGCCCCAGGCGATGGCGGCCTGGGTGTTTGGCTCTTCAACGATGAAACGATCGACTGGCGAACGGCCGGTACGGTGACCGGTACGAACAACCAGTGCGCCGGTATCGGCAAGCTCGCCTTCACCGCGGTTGAGGGCTTCTTTAACCAGATCATCAACACTCAGATCGGTGTACACGGCATTGTTGGCTTGCGTCATGAGGTTCCCCGTCGGCCAGTGGCCGAGTGCTCCAAACGTTTTTGTAGTAGAAAGTCGTGCACTACTACCGCGAAAAAAGTGGGCCGGATTATGCCAGAAAAGCCCAAAAAGAGTAGACCCCTCCTGTCGTAACGGCATTAATCCGGCGGCAGCCAGTGAATTTACCTGCGCTGAACCGTTTTAGTGACGAGTATCTGACGGCGTCTCGATACCCGCGCCGGCGAACAATTGAGTGACATCGGCGGCGTCAAACAGGTAGCGCTGGTTGCAGAACTGGCAATCGATTTCGATGTTGCCACCGTGTTCGACCACCAATTGCTGCGCGTCTTCCATACCCAGACTGACCAGCGCATTGGCCGAACGTTCGCGCGAGCAGCTGCAACGGAAGCGCAGCTTCTGCACATCGAACAGACGCACCTGCTCGTCGTGGTACAGGCGATGCAGCACGGTTTCGTTGTCCAGGCTCAACAACTCATCGGCGGTCAGCGTACCGCCCAGCGTGGTGATGTGCTGCCAGCTGGCGGCACGCTCGTCTTCGTCTTTCAAACGGTCCGCAGGCAGTTGTTGCAGCAACAGGCCACGGGCGCGACGACCATCGGCGCAGAGCTTGATGCGGGTGCCAATCTGCTGGGACATGACGAAGTAGTTGGTGAAGCAGTCGGACAACGTTTCGCCATCCAGGTCGACGACGCCCTGGTAGCGCTGGCCCCGTTTCGGGTCGACGGTCAACGTCAGCGAGCCATCCGGCATCAAGTCAGCCAGGGTAGCGTCGGGGGCAATCCGGTCCGCCTCGTAACGGGCCAGGCCCCGTATCTCGCGCTCGCTGGAGCACTCGATCATCAGCAGCGGGATCGGGCCTTCGGAGCGTGCCTGCAGAATCAGCAAGCCATCGAACTTCAACGTGCCGACCAGCAATGATGCGGCCGCCATCAGCTCGCCGAGCAATTGCGCGACCGGCTGCGGGTAGGCGTGTTTGGCCAGGACTTCGGCGTAGCTGAGCTCCAACGAGACCAGTTCGCCACGGGTGTCGCTGTCATCGAAGATGAAGCGTTGGGTGAAGTCGTTATCCGCGTGATCGGTCATAGGTCTGGGTATCTGAATTAGTGAAAAAGGTTACAGGAAACATGAAATTTACCCTGCGCCACCCCTCGGGTGCGCAACATTCAGCCATGAAAGGCATTTTATGAACAATCCGGGCCTGATCCAAGCAAGGTGGAACAAGCGCTGATGGGTTTTGGGTCGTTTCCCGCCCTGCACTGCCGGCAATGTGGTTATGGCCTACAGGTCAGAGACTGTGTGTGATTTTCGACGAGCGGCGATATCGTCCATGCGATGCACTGCTGGCGAAGCACCGATATGGATGCGCACCGGGTCAATTGCAAGTCTTGGCCTTATACGCGGTGAAAGCTGGCGAGTGCTTTGCACTCGATCGCGGGCAAGCCACGCTCCCACAGGAGTGGCACAAACCCTTGTGGGAACGGGCTTGCACGCGATAGCGGCCTGGCAATCGCCCGAGAAATATCTGAATTAGTCGTCGTTACTGCTGCCACGAAACTTGAACAAATCCCGCCGCTGTTTCTTGCTCGGCTTACCGTCGGTGCTCACGCCCAGGGCTCCGGCTTTTCTTTGCGCTGCGGCCTCTTCGCGTTTGGCGATGCTGGCCAGGGTTTCGGCATACAAGGTCTGCGCTTGCGGCGCGCCGCGGCGAACGATCGACAACGCCTGGACCACCACCGTGCGCTCCTCGAAACCGGTGCGAATCACAAACTCGTCACCGATGCGTGGCTCTTTACCCGGCTTGCAACGTTCGCCCCGGCAATGCACCTTGCCGCTTTCAATCGCCGCCTTGGCCAAGGCGCGGGTTTTGTAGAATCGTGCAGCCCATAACCATTTATCGAGGCGGACTTTGTCGTCCTCTTCGTTTTTTTGTGCCATGGAATTTCCTCATTCTGAAATATTGGTGAACTGTACTACCGTTTCTGTCGTACCAAGAATTACTCCGTCCCGGACTACAATGCTGACATTCCATAACCTCCTTGCGAGACTGGAAATCCGGGCTGTAGATATCTGTCGCCTTTTAACCATTATTCTGCGTGAATACCGCGAATTTGGCCGCCTGCGGCCACTGCGGTTTCTACCGGTTGAGCAATTTTGAAGACATTTGACCATTTGACCGTTGTCGGTCTGCGCGAGTGGGTGGCGCTCCCTGATTTGGGAGTCGCCGGCCTTCGGGCAAAAATCGACACCGGCGCCAGCACTTCCAGCCTGCATGCCACCGACATCGAGACATTTGACCGGGACGGTGAGCAGTGGGTGCGCTTCACGGCGCACCTGGGCACAGTGGTTCAGTTGCGTCACCGGCGCTGCGAAGCACCGCTGGTGACGAGGAAAACCATTAAAAGCTCAAACGGTCACGCGCAGGTGCGATACGTGATCAGCACCACCCTGGCCCTTGGTGATCGGGTCTGGCGGGTCGAGTTCACGCTCGCCTGCCGCAAGTCCATGCGTTATCGCCTGCTGCTCGGCTCCAAAGCCCTGATCCACGGCCAGTTGGTGGTCAATCCGGGCATCAAGTATGTACAAGACAAGCCGGTGTTCCCGGTATCTACCTCCTCCACAGGTGTTGCATGAAGATCGCTGTGCTGTCGCGGAATCCGCGTCTGTATTCCACCCGTCGTCTGGTCGAAGCCGGTACCGAGCGTGGCCATGAAATGGTGGTGGTCGACACCTTGCGCGCCTACATGAACATCGCCAGCCACAAGCCGCAGATCCACTACCGCGGCAAACCGCTGGAAGGCTTCGATGCGGTGATTCCACGGATCGGCGCATCCGTGACCTTTTATGGCTGTGCAGTGCTGCGCCAGTTCGAAATGATGGGGGTATTTCCGCTCAACGAATCGGTGGCCATCGCCCGTTCGCGGGACAAGCTGCGTTCGCTGCAGTTGTTGTCCCGTCGCGGGATCGGTTTGCCGGTGACCGGGTTTGCCCACTCCCCCGATGACATTCCCGACCTGATCGAAATGGTCAACGGCGCGCCGTTGGTGATCAAGGTGCTGGAAGGCACCCAAGGCATCGGCGTGGTGCTGTGCGAAACCGCCACGGCCGCAGAATCGGTGATCGAGGCGTTCATGGGCCTCAAGCAGAACATCATGGTTCAGGAGTACATCAAGGAAGCCGGTGGTGCGGACATTCGCTGCTTCGTCGTCGGTGACAAGGTGATTGCAGCGATGAAGCGCCAGGCCAAGCCCGGCGAGTTTCGCTCCAACCTGCATCGAGGCGGCAGCGCGAGCCTGATCAAGATCACGCCGGAAGAACGCATGACGGCGTTGCGTGCGGCGAAGGTCATGGGGCTGGCGGTGGCAGGTGTCGACATCCTGCGCTCCAATCACGGGCCGCTGGTGATGGAAGTGAACTCGTCGCCGGGACTTGAGGGGATTGAGACCACCACCGGGAAGAATGTCGCGGGGATCATCATTGAGCATCTGGAGAAGAATGGTGGGCCGAATATGACTCGGACCAAAGGGAAGGGTTAATCCTCGAGCCTTGTGGCGGCAGGGATGCCGCCTTCGCGAGCAAGCCCGCTCCCACAGTGATCTTCAGTGGACATAAAATTTGTGTTCAACACGATCATTGTGGGAGCGGGCTTGCTCGCGAAGAGGCCATTAGCCTCACCGAAGAACTACGGCCTTAAACGGCATCCCGCGGCAGCATCAACCCCAACGGCAACCTTACCCGCGCTTCCAGCCCACCGCCCGAGCGGTTACGCAACTCAACGTTGCCACCATGCATCGAAGCAATCCGCTTCACGATTGCCAATCCCAACCCGGTGCCCTTGCCACCCCGGGCACGATCACCGCGGGTGAACGGGTTGAAGATCGCCTCCAGCTCCGATGGATCGATCCCGGCACCACGGTCCATGACGCTCAGCACCACATACGGTGCGCTGGTGTCCCCGGATACATACGCCGCCACCTCCACACCACTACCGGCATGATGCAACGCATTGCCGATCAGGTTGTTCAGCAGTCGTTTCATCGACACACGACGCAACGGGAACGGCTGGATAGGCTCCAGGCGCAGTCGCACTCTCTCTTCATTCTGGTTATAGGGCGCGGCGACCTCACGGACCAGGTCACTCAGGTCGACCTCTTCCACCGACTCGTCACGCCCGTCGCGAATGAACGCCAGGAACTGATCGAGAATCGCGTCCATGTCTTCGATGTCACGCACCATGTCGTCAGTCAGGTCGGTGTGATCGCCCATCAGTTCCAGGGACAGGCGCAAGCGTGTCAACGGCGTACGCAAATCATGGGAAACCCCGGCCAGCATCAGTTCACGCTCGCGACCGGCCTGTTCGACGTCTTCGGCCATCTGGTTGAAGGCGCGGTAAACCTCGGTCATCTCACTCGGCGTATCGCTGATTGGCAGGCGCACGCTGCGGCCCTGGCCAAGTTGCCGCGCGGCATACACCAGACGCTTCAAAGGTTGATTGAGCTGGCTGACGAAGATCCAGGCCGAAGCGGTGGACAGCAGGCCAATAGCGAGGAACCAGCCCAGCACGTTCCAGATTTTCTGACCGCGCAACGGATGGGGATAAAGCGGTACCTTCAGCCAGCCATCGCCCAGGCTCGGTGCCCGAACCCACAGCGCCGGTGGCGAATGCATGCGTAACCGGACTTCAGTGTCGGCACCCAGCTCCGACTGCATCTGCCGCTGGTAGATCTCGCTGTAAGGCCAGTGTTGTTCGCCTTCCGGCACACCAGCACCCACCACCCGGATCAGGGTCGCGGCCTCGGCGATCTTGCCGCGGTTTTCTTCATCGGCAGCCCAATAGGCGCGCAGCGTCAGGGCGACGCCGTGGCTGTACTGGCGGTCCACCAGAACGTCTTCGTTCATCAGCAGATAAACCAGGGTCAGCGCCTTGGAGAAGAGTACGACGATGAGCACCAGCCAAAGGGTGCGGGAGAAGAAGCTCTGGGGAAACCAAACGGGGGTTTTCATGGATAACCGTTAAACACTTGCAGGAGCGAGCGATGCTCGCATATTGCGGATCGCGAGTCTGCGAACAGGATCGATTGACCCGCCGTCCGCATGACCCGCTCCTACAAATCGCCAATCACTTGGTGGCGGTACCATCCGGAACAAACACGTAACCCACGCCCCAGACAGTCTGGATGTAACGCGGTTTGGACGGATCGGGTTCGATCATCCGGCGCAGACGGGAAATCTGCACATCGATGGAACGCTCCAGGGCATCCCACTCGCGGCCACGGGCCAGGTTCATCAGTTTATCGCGGGTCAGCGGTTGACGCGCGTTCATCACCAGGGCCTTGAGTACAGCGAACTCACCGGTGGTGAGCATGTGCACTTCTTCGCCGCGCTTGAGCTCGCGGGTAGCCAGGGACAACTCGTAGTCACCGAAGGTCACGCTTTCGTCTTCGCTGCCTGGCGCGCCCGGCACCGGAGCCGACTGGCGACGCAAGACCGCTTTGACGCGAGCCATCAGCTCATCGGGGTTGAACGGCTTGGCCAGGTAATCGTCGGCGCCCAGCTCCAGGCCCTTGATGCGGCTCAGCTCATCGCCCTTGGCGGTGAGCATGATGATCGGAATCTGGTTGTTCGCGTTGCGCAGGCGGCGGCAGGCAGTCAGGCCGTCTTCGCCGGGCAACATCAGGTCGAGGACGACCAGGTTGAACACTTCGCGCGCCAGCAGGCGATCCATTTGCTCGGTGTTCGGTACGGCGCGGGCGCGGTAGCCCTTGCTGACGAAAAAACGCTCCAGCAGGCTGCTGAGCCCCGGATCGTCGTCAACGATAAGAATTTTTTCGCCTTCAGCAGTTTGTGCAGTGCTGCTCATTGGATGCTCCTTTGATCTCGGCGCGCATTATGGCGTAGCTGCCGTTATACGCACCGTGTGCATTGTTAGCAGATTTTTCCTTTAGTGCCAGAAAACCGCCCATTGCACCGGCAACCCGCAATGTCCCCGAATGCCGGAACGCTGGTTATAATGCGCGGCCTTTTGTGTCAGGCAACATCAGACAGGTACTACAGACGGACACCATTTTTTTCATGGCGTCGGCAGTAATTGTTCGATTTCACGGGTCAACGGGATACCTTTTGATCCAGGTAGCGGCGCAGGCCAGGCCGCTCAACCAGACTCGCCGAGGCCCTATCCCTGCGCCTGCGAGCCTGCTTTCACAATTTGTCAGGTGGTTTTATGGACAGCATCAACAGCCGCATCGCCGAGGAACTCGGTGTACGCCCACAACAGGTCGAAGCGGCCGTCGCGCTACTCGATGAAGGCTCTACCGTTCCCTTCATCGCCCGTTACCGGAAAGAAGTGACCGGCAGCCTCGACGATACGCAATTGCGTCATCTGGAAGAGCGCCTGCGCTACCTGCGAGAACTCGACGAACGGCGTATCAGCATCCTCGCCAGCATCCAGGAGCAGGGCAAGCTGACCCCGCAACTGGAACGCGACATCAAGCTCGCCGACACCAAGACCCGTCTCGAAGACTTGTACCTGCCGTACAAGCAGAAGCGCCGCACCAAGGGCCAGATCGCCCTGGAAGCCGGCCTCGGCGAGCTGGCCGACGGCCTGTTCAACGACCCGTCCCTGAGCCCGGAAACCGAAGCCGCACGCTTCATCGACGCGGAAAAAGGCGTGGCCGATGTGAAGGCTGCCCTCGAAGGCGCCAAGTACATCCTGATGGAACGCTTCGCTGAAGACGCCGGCCTGCTGGACAAGCTGCGCAACTACCTCAAGCAGGAAGCCACCCTCAGTGCCCGCGTGATCGCCGGCAAGGAGGAGGAAGGCGCCAAGTTCCGCGATTACTTCGAACACGACGAACCGCTCAAAAGCATGCCGTCGCACCGCGCGCTGGCAATTTTCCGTGGCCGTAACGAAGGCATCCTCAGCTCCGCGCTGAAAGTCGGCGACGAACTGCCGGGCACCATGCACCCGTGCGAAGGCATGATCGGCCAGCAATTCGGCATCCAGAACCAGAACCGCGCCGCCGACAAATGGCTGGGCGAAGTGGTGCGCTGGACCTGGAAGGTCAAGCTCTACACCCATCTGGAAACTGATCTACTGGGCGAGCTGCGCGATGGCGCGGAAACCGAAGCGATCAACGTGTTCGCCCACAACCTGCACGACCTGCTGCTGTCGGCCCCGGCCGGCCCGCGCGCCACTCTGGGCCTCGACCCGGGCCTGCGCACCGGTTGCAAGGTCGCCGTGGTCGACTCCACCGGCAAGCTGTTGGATCACGCCACGGTTTACCCGCACGTGCCGCACAACAAGTGGGACCAGACCCTCGCCGTGCTCGCCGCCCTGTGCGCCAAGCACTCGGTGGACCTGATCGCCATCGGCAACGGTACCGCCAGCCGCGAGACCGACAAGCTGGCCGCTGAACTGATCAAAAAATACCCGGCCATGAAGATGACCAAGGTCATGGTTTCCGAGGCCGGTGCATCGGTTTACTCGGCGTCGGAGCTGGCTTCCAAGGAATTCCCGGACCTCGACGTGTCGATCCGTGGCGCGGTGTCGATTGCCCGTCGCCTGCAAGACCCGCTGGCTGAGCTGGTGAAGATCGATCCGAAATCCATCGGCGTCGGCCAGTACCAGCACGACGTGTCTCAGCTGAAACTGGCCCGTGGCCTGGATGCAGTGGTCGAGGACTGCGTGAACGCCGTCGGCGTCGACGTGAACACGGCTTCCGTGGCGCTGCTGGCACGGATCTCCGGCCTCAACGCGACCCTGGCGCAGAACATCGTCAACCACCGCGACGAGCACGGCGCGTTCAAGACCCGCGCCGCGCTGAAGAAAGTCGCGCGGCTGGGCGAGAAAACCTTCGAACAGGCCGCCGGATTCCTGCGCGTCATGAACGGGGAAAACCCGTTGGATTCGTCGGCGGTTCACCCGGAAGCCTATCCGCTGGTTCAGCGCATCGCCGCCGAAACCGACCGTGACATCCGCTCGCTGATTGGCGATGCCACGTTCCTCAAGCGTCTCGATCCGAAGAAGTACACCGATGAAACCTTCGGTCTGCCGACCGTGACCGACATCCTCCAGGAGCTTGAAAAGCCTGGGCGCGACCCGCGCCCCGAGTTCAAGACCGCCGAGTTCCAGGAAGGTGTCGAAGACCTCAAGGACCTGCAACTGGGCATGATCCTCGAAGGCGTGGTGACCAACGTGACCAACTTTGGCGCGTTCGTCGATATCGGCGTGCATCAGGATGGTTTGGTGCACATCTCCGCACTTTCGGAGAAGTTCATCAAGGATCCACGGGAAGCGGTGAAGGCCGGTGACGTGGTGAAAGTGAAGGTCATGGAAATCGACATCCCGCGCAAACGCGTGGGCCTGTCGATGCGCATGAGCGACACCCCGGGCGAGAAAATCGACGGCGCTCGCGGCGCGCGTCCGGGGTCGGCGCCACGCCAGTCCCAGAACACCGCACCGCGCAAGGAAACCACGGCGGCAGCACCGAGCAACAACGCCATGGCTTCGCTGTTCGCCAATGCCAAGCAGTTGAAGAAACGCTGATGGACATTCCCGCCGGGCTGACCGAAAGCGCGTTTTTCAAGCTGCTGGGCTGCCGCTTGCACAGTCTGGAAACCGGGGTGGCGCAAGTCGCCCTGGCGCTGGAACCGGAGCTGCGCAATCGCGGCGGCAAGCTGCACGGCGGGGCGCTGTTCAGCCTGGTGGACATTGCCATGGGGCTGGCCTGTTCCAGCACCCACGGCTTTGACCAGCAGAGCGCGACCATCGAGTGCAAGATCAATTACATCCGCGCCGTCTCTGACGGCGAGGTGATGTGCACGGCGCGGGTGATCCACCCGGGTCGCCGCACATTGGTGGTCGAGGCCGATGTGATGCAGGGCGACAAACTGGTCGCAAAAGCACAAGGCACGTTCGCTGTCCTGTAGCTAGATGTCATCGATTTGAGTTAATTTCGGCGCTGTGACCACAGTGTCGGAATTTCCTGTGGGAGCGGGCTTGCTCGCGAAAGCGGTGTGTCAGGCAATTTATTTGTTGGCTGACACACCGTCTTCGCGAGCAAGCCCGCTCCCACATCGATTGCGGCGAGTTCCAAAACCAGGCGAAAACGCCAGTTTTAACTTCACCCTTGTAGACCGTCTTGCCCACCCCCATATTGGGGCGACTGACGCGTGAAGGAATCCAACTTGAGCGAACTTCTCAACCGCCGCCTGGCTCTGCTCGGCGAGCGCGCTAACCTCTCTCTGCTCGAACAGTGCCTTCACGGCATCGAACGTGAATGCCTGCGCGTGACCGATGAAGGTCGCCTGGCGCAAACGCCGCACCCGGAAGAATTGGGTTCCGCGCTGACCAATGAACAGATCACCACCGACTATTCCGAGTCGCTGCTGGAGTTCATCACCCCGGCCCTGCCCGATCCTGCCGATACGCTGGCGAGCCTGGACAGCATTCACCGCTTTGCCTACAGCAAGCTCGGCAACGAGTACCTGTGGAGCCCATCGATGCCGTGCCCGTTGCCGGCCGAGGAAGACATCCCGATCGCCTATTACGGCACGTCCAATATCGGGCAGCTCAAGTACGTCTACCGCAAGGGCCTGGCCCTGCGTTACGGCAAGACCATGCAATGCATTGCCGGCATCCACTACAACTTTTCCCTGCCGGAAAAACTCTGGCCGCTGCTCAAGCAGGCCGAAGGCTTTGTCGGCACCGACCGCGATTTCCAGTCGTCGTCCTACATCGCGCTGATCCGTAACTTCCGCCGCTACAGCTGGCTGCTGATGTACCTGTTCGGTGCTTCACCGGCACTGGACGCCGGGTTCCTGCGCGGTCGCTCGCACCAGTTGGAACAACTGGACCCGCAGACTTTGTACCTGCCGTACGCCACCAGCCTGCGCATGAGCGACCTGGGCTACCAGAGCAACGCCCAGGCCGGCCTGACGCCGTGCTACAACGATCTGAACAGCTACACCGACAGCCTGCGCAAAGCGGTGGCCACGCCGTATGCGCCGTACGTCGAAGTCGGCACCCACCAGGATGGCGAGTGGGTACAGCTCAACACCAACATCCTGCAGATCGAAAACGAGTACTACTCCAACATCCGCCCGAAACGCGTGACCTACACCGGCGAACGTCCTATCCAGGCGCTGATGGCCCGTGGCATCCAGTACGTCGAAGTGCGCTGCCTGGACATCAACCCGTTCCTGCCGATGGGCATCGATCTTACCGAGTCGCGCTTCCTCGATGCGTTCCTGCTTTACTGCGCGCTCAACGACAGCCCGCTGCTGACCAACACCAGCTGCGGCAACGCAACCTCGAACTTCCTCAGTGTGGTCAAGGAAGGTCGTCGTCCAGGCCTGCAACTGCAGCGGGATGGCCAGCCGGTTGACCTGAAGGAATGGGCCGGCGAGCTGCTGGAAAAAATCGCGCCTCTGGCGGCGATGCTCGACCAGAGCCATGGCGGCGATGCGCACAGCAAGGCGCTGGACACCCAGATGGCCAAGGTCCAGGACCCATCCCTGACGCCATCGGCACAGGTATTGGCGGCGATGGCCGAACACAAGGAAAGCTTCGCCCAGTTCTCCCTGCGTCAGAGCCAGGCCCATGCCGAGTTCTTCCGCAGCGAGCCGTTGCCGGCTGAGGAGCAGGCGAAGTTTGAAGAGCGGGCGCGTTCGTCGCTGGCTCAGCAGGCTGAGCTGGAGCAGAACGAAGTCGGTGATTTCGATGTGTTTGTCGGGGCGTATCAGGCGAGCATTCTGGCGATCAGCAACTAAGCAGCCAAAGCAGGTCCCCTGTGGGAGCGGGCTTGCTCGCGAAGAGGGAGTCTCAGCCAACATCAATGTTGACTGGGACATCGCCTTCGCGAGCAAGCCCGCTCCCACAGAGGCTGCTCTCCCCCAGAATATTCCCCTCATAAGCTAATTCTAAAAAGTTATTTATTTTATAATTCTTAGATCATTTAGTCTCTTTTTCACGCCGACATTCGGTCGCCTGACAAGGAGCTTTCTGATGAAACTGACTTTCCCTCTTCGCTTGCTGGCGGCCGCTTCCTTGGCTACTGCGAGCTTTTTTGCCCAGGCGGCCGACTTCACCGTCGCCTACCAGACCACCGTTGACCCGGCGAAAGTCGCCCAGGCTGACGGCGCCTACGAAAAGGCCACCAAGGCCGATATCAGCTGGCGAAAATTCGACAACGGTGCCGATATCATTGCCGCCATCGCCTCCGGCGACGTGCAGATCGGCTATCTCGGTTCCAGCCCTCTGACCGCTGCGATCACCCGTAAAGTCCCGGTCGAAACCTTCCTCATCGCCACCCAGATCGGCGCCGCTGAGGCACTGGTCGCCCGCGACGGTTCCGGGATCAAGACCCCGCAAGACCTGATCGGCAAGAAGATCGCCGTGCCGTTCGTTTCCACCGGCCACTACAGCCTGCTGGCCGCGCTGAAGCACTGGAACATCGATCCATCGAAAGTGACCGTCCTCAACCTCGCTCCGCCCGCAATCATTGCTGCCTGGAAACGCGGTGATATCGACGCCACTTACGTCTGGGATCCGGCCCTCGGTGTCGCCAAGGAAAACGGCAAGGTACTGATCACCTCTGGCGAGCTGGCCAAGTTCGGCGCACCGACCTTTGATGCCTGGATCGTGCGCAAGGATTTCGCCGAGAAGCACCCGGAAATCGTCACCGCGTTCGCCAAAGTGACCCTGGACGCCTACGCCGATTACCGCAAAGACCCGCAAGCCTGGCTCGCCAACCAGGGCAACGTCGACAAGCTGGTAAAACTGTCTGGCGCCAAGGCCAGCGACATTCCATTGCTGCTGCAAGGCAACGTCTACCCGCTGGCGGCTGACCAGGTGCTCACCCTCGGCGCGCCAACCACCAAAGCCATCACCGACACCGCGGCGTTCCTCAAGGAACAAGGCAAGGTCGAGGCGGTGCTGCCGGACTACGCGCCGTACGTCAGCGCCAAGTTCATCACCCACTGATCGGGAGTCAACGCGATGGCCTTGCTACAGCTGGAGCGCATCAGCGCACAGTACCCCGGCAACCCGGAACCGGTGTTGGCGGATATCTCCCTGAGCCTGGGGCCCCGGCAGTTGCTGGTCGCCCTCGGCCCGTCCGGCAGTGGCAAGACATCGCTGTTGAACCTGATTGCCGGTTTCGTCGAACCCAGCGCCGGGCGCATCACCCTCGATGGCGTGCCCGTCAAAGGCCCGAGCGCCGAGCGCGGCGTGGTGTTCCAGGACGACGCGCTGCTGCCGTGGCAAGACGTGTTGGCCAACGTCGGGTTCGGCCTTGAGCTGGCCGGTATCGCCCGGGACAAACGCGAAGCTCGCGCCAGGGAAATGCTCACCCTGGTCGATCTGTCCGGTTTTGAACAGCGCCGCATCTGGCAGCTTTCGGGTGGCCAGAAGCAGCGTGTCGGCCTGGCCCGCGCCCTCGCCGCCGACCCGCGCGTGTTGCTGATGGACGAACCTTTCGGCGCCCTCGACGCCTTCACTCGCGAGCAAATGCAGGAGTTGCTGCTGCAAGTCTGGCAACGCACCGCCAAACCGGTGTTCCTGATTACCCACGACATCGAAGAAGCCGTGTTCCTCGCCACCGACCTGATTCTGTTGGCGCCCAACCCGGGGCAAATCGTCGAGCGCCTGAGCCTCGATTTCGGTCAGCGTTATGCCGCCGGTGAGTCGGCCCGCTCGATCAAGTCCGACCCGCGTTTTATCGAAACCCGCGAACACGTACTCGCCAAAGTGTTCTCCCAACGCAGCGCCGCCCAGCGGCAGGAGCGCGCATGAGCAGCTACGAAATTCCCGTCGCAGCGATAACACCAGGCTCAGCCGTGATTCCGGCAAGTCGCCGTTTGAGCACTCGCTGGATCAGTGTGCTGACACTGGTCGTTCTCGTTGCTATCTGGTGGGCCGTGACGGCGACCGGCTTGATCGAGCCGCTGTTCCTGCCGCCGCCCTCCGCCGTGCTGCAAAAAGGCTGGCTGCTGGCGACCTCGGGTTACATGGATTCAACCCTGTGGCAGCACCTCGGCGCGAGCCTGAGCCGTATCGGCCTGGGCCTGGGCTTTGCGATTCTCACCGCCGTGCCGGTGGGAATCGCCATCGGCGCCAACCGTATCGCCCGTGGTGTGCTCGACCCGCTGATCGAGTTCTACCGGCCGATTCCGCCGTTGGCTTATCTGCCACTGATCGTGATCTGGTGCGGCATCGGTGAATTGTCGAAAGTGCTGCTGATCTACCTGGCGATCTTCGCCCCGATTGCCATCGCCACCGCCACCGGAGTGCGCACGGTGGACCCGGCCAAATTGCGTGCCGCGCAGTCGCTGGGCGCAACGCGCGTGCAGTTGATTCGCCACGTCATTTTGCCGAGTGCCTTGCCGGACATTCTGACCGGTGTGCGCATAGGCCTCGGCGTGGGTTGGTCGACGCTGGTCGCCGCCGAATTGATCGCCGCCACCAGCGGTCTGGGCTTCATGGTGCAATCGGCCGCACAGTTTTTGGTCACCGATGTGGTGGTACTGGGGATTCTGGTGATCGCATTGATCGCCTTCGCGATGGAACTGGGCCTGCGTGCCCTGCAACGCAAACTGGTGCCATGGCATGGCCAGGCCCACTGAATAATTTCCCTGTGAGAAACCCTGAGGGAGCGAGCTTGCTCGCGATTGCAGAGTGTCTGACACCACTGTTGTGACTGACAAATCGCTATCGTCGGAACGCCGCCCGGAGCAAGCTCGCTCCCACAGTGGTCAACACCCCCGGATTTAAGAGAACCACCATGAGCCAGTTGACCATCGTCCCTTTAAGCTCCGCCCTTGGCGCGAAAATCAGTGGCATCGACATCAGCCAGCCGCTGAACCTGGAGCAGCGCGATGCAATCGAACAGGCCCTGCTCAAGCATCAGGTGCTGTTCTTCCGCAACCAGCCGATCACGCCACAGCAACAGGCGCGATTCGCCGCGAATTTCGGCGACCTGCACATTCATCCGATCTACCCGAATGTGCCGGAGCAACCCGAAGTGCTGATCCTCGACACCGCCGTCACTGACGTGCGCGATAATGCGATCTGGCACACCGACGTCACCTTCCTGCCGACCCCAGCCATGGGCGCGGTGCTCAGCGCCAAGCTGCTGCCGGAGTTTGGCGGCGACACGTTATGGGCCAGCGGGATTGCGGCGTATGAAGCCCTGTCGGCGCCGCTGAAAACCTTGCTCGAAGGCCTGACCGCCACCCATGATTTCACCCGTTCGTTTCCGCTGGAACGCTATGGCAACACGCCCGAGGCGTTGGCCCAGTGGGAAGAAGCACGACGCAAGAATCCGCCGCTGTCGCATCCGGTGATCCGCACCCATCCAGTGAGTGGGCGCCGCTCGCTGTTCGTCAACGAAGGTTTCACTTCGAAGATCAACGAGCTGTCGGAAACCGAGAGTGAGGCGATTCTGAAGTTCCTGTTCGCCCATTCAACGCGGCCGGAATTCACCATTCGCTGGCGCTGGCAGCAGGACGACATTGCGTTCTGGGACAACCGCGTGACCCAGCATTACGCGGTGGACGATTACCGGCCGGCGCGGCGGGTGATGCAGCGGGCGACGGTGTTGGGGGATGTGCCTTTCTTTCGCTGAGTTCTGAGTTCTTTACTGGCTGTACTGGCCTCTTCGCGAGCAAGCCCGCTCCCACAGGGTCGGCGGTGTTCACAGGATTTGTGTACGACACGGACACTGTGGGAGCGAGCTTGCTCGCGATGGCGATCTAATAGGCGCCGAATAATCCGGCGCCAACTACTTATTCAGCAGTAGAAGGCTTCTCCCAAAGATTGATCCCGCCCTCCTGGGCGAACCGGTCAATCTCCGCCAGTTCCTGCGCACTGAAGCTCAGGTTCTTCAACGCCCCGACGTTCTCGATGATCTGCTCCGGCCGGCTCGCGCCAATCAAGGCCGAAGTGACCCGAGGATCGTGCAGGGTCCAGGCCAGCGCCAGTTGCGCCAGGCTCTGGCCACGACGCTTGGCGATTTCGTTGAGTGCCCGCACCTGGGCAATGTTGGCCAGCACGTACTTGCGCGAGCCACCTTGTCCGTAAGAGCCGGGCCACATGCCCCAATCGGGCTGAAACGTTTCATGTATTTCCCCACTAACAAGCTATTGTGCCCCCGCAAACACCTCCCCCAACCAGTCCACAAACACCCGGACCCTGGGCGACATGTGTCGGTTGTGCGGGTACAGCACCGAAACCGGCATCGATGGCGGTGGAGTGTCGACGAGGACTTCCTGCACCAAACCTTGGGAAATCTGCGTTTCCATCCGGTAGTGCGGGCACTGGATCAGGCCCAGCCCGGCAATCGCCGAGGCGGCATAGATTTCTGCACCGAACACCGAGACCGCACCGTCGATGGCCACTTCCTTGAGTTCACCGTCCACCATGAATTCAAACGGGAACAACTTGGCTGTCGTGCGCGAAACGTAGTTCACCGCACGGTGCCGGCTCAGGTCGGCGAGGCTTTTCGGTTCGCCGTACTTGCGCAAATAGGCGGGGCTGGCGCAGGTGATCTGACGCAGGTTGGCGACACGTTTGCCGATCAGCGTGGAGTCGCCCAATGTTCCCGCCCGCAACACGCAATCGATACCTTCGCTGATCAGGTCGACCTGGCGGTCAGCCTCGCTGATGGACAGCTCGATGTCGGGATAACGCGCCATGAATTGCGGCAAAGCCGGGATCACGAAGTGCTTGGCCAATGTCCCGTGCAAGTCCACCCGCAGCCGCCCCTTCGGTGCCACACCACGAAACGCTAATTCCGCTTCTTCCAGCTCTGCCAGCAGTTGCACGCAACGCAGGTAGTACGCCTCGCCATCCAGCGTCGGGCGCACTTTACGCGTGCTGCGCTCCAACAAACGGGTACCCAGCCAGGCCTCGAACTGATTCAAGGTGTGGGTCAGCGTCGCGCGTGGCAGGTTCAGGTCATCGGCCGCCTGCGTGAAGCTGCTGCGCTCGTAGATCCGCACAAAAACCTTCATCGCCTTGACTTGGTCCACAGCTCACTCCAGGCACTCGATTGTTGGTGATTATTGAACAGTCAAGGCAACTCTCGTGCATTTATCACCCTGAGTAAACATGTGAAATTGGCGTCACCCCAGACAAACACCTTCACTCAAAGGAATCATCGCCATGACTGCTCAAACTCCGAAAGTTGCCATCGTGACCGGCGCCTCCCGCGGCATCGGCGCGGTCATCGCCAAACAACTGGCCAGCGAAGGTTTCGCCGTTGCCATCAACTACGCCAGCAGCGCCACCGAAGCCTCGAAACTGGTGGTAGAGCTGCGTCAGGCCGGCCACCAGGCCATGGCGATCAAGGCCGACGTGGCCAATGCCGACGACGTGCGCCGGATGTTCGACGAGACGGAAACCCAACTGGGCAAGGTCGATGTTTTGGTGAACAACGCCGGCATCCTCAAAGTGCTGCCGCTGGCGCAACACAGCGATGAACTGTTCGAGCAGAACTTCAACATCCACGCTCGCGGTACCTTCAATACCCTGCGTGAAGCGGCGACCCGCCTGAACAGCGGTGGCCGGATCATCAACTTCTCCAGCAGCACCGTCAGCATGAACCTGCCGGGCTACGCGGTGTACATCGCCAGCAAAGCGGCAGTGGAATCCCTGACTCAGGTATTCGCCAAGGAAATGCGCGGGCGCAACATCACCGTCAATGCGGTGGCCCCGGGCCCCGTGGCCACCGACCTGTTCCTGCATGGCAAAAGCGAAGAACAGATCCAGACCTTCGCCAGGATGGCGCCGCTGGAACGCCTGGCTCAGCCAGAAGACATTGCCCAAGTCGTGTCCTTCCTCGTCGGACCGGATTCGGCGTGGGTCAACGGGCAGATTTTGCGGGTCAATGGTGGGTTGGTTTAACTATGCTCAGACAAACACCGCAGTGCCCCCAATCGCGAGCAAGCTCGCTCCCACATTGATCTTGGTCGCTCACAAAATTTGTGCTCAAAGGAGATCTCCTGTGGGAGCGAGCTTGCTCGCGATGGCTGCCTCCAAAGCAATGCACATCTGAAGGGCGGGACAGTTCATGCACACCACCATCATCATCACCTTCGGCCTGATCCTCCTGGCGTTGATGCTCTACATCGGCGAGAAAATCGGCTTCACCCGCCAGACCGTGGCCTACAGTTTTATCGTGCTGTGGCTGGCGCTGACGCTGATCAACGGCGCAGTCGGCATAGTGCATGCCGGCCAGCCGTTGAGCACCGAACTGGTGGTCGGTAGCGCCGTGTTCGGTGTCCCGGTGGCGGCGCTGGTGTTGTTCATGGTGTTGACCACCGAGACGTGAGGCCTTGATCAACGCACCAGATGCAGGAACTGCATGTGCCGTTCGTACTGGTCGAGGATGTCGTTGATGATCTGCTCTTTGGTGTAGCCGACCAGATCGTAATCCTGACTGCCCTCGCTCAAATGCACTTCGGCCCGGTAGTAGCGGCGATTGTTGAGTTGCTTGGAACCCATGCCGCCACGGGCAAACGATGGCGTGAAGTAACCGCGCATCTGCACCTGATAAACGAACGGATGCTGGTCGCCATGACCGATTTCCAGGCTGACGCTGTCATTGGCCGGGTCCGGGTGTGTCGCTACGTGCAAACCCTTTTCGATGAACACGGCAGACACTTCTTCAATCGCCGGGCGCACCGTCGTATCGAGGAAGCGATAGACCTCATCCCGCGACGGGAAATGCACCGCCTGACTCAGGCGCTGGCGCCAACCGCCCCGCCGTGAACCCGACACCGGTGCCAAGGAATGCATCTGCGCAATCTGCTTCTGCGATTCCAGATAAAACGCCTTGTGCAGCCCCCACATCATCAACAGCAAGATCAGCGAGAACGGCAGCGAGGTCAGGACCACCGCCGACTTCAACGCATCGATGCTGCCGGAAAACAGCAGCGCGCTGGTCACCAATGCGGTCATCGCGCCCCAGAACACTCGCAGCCATTTCGGCCCGTCTTCATCGGGGTTGCCGCCCTTGGCGGACAGCGTCGACAGCACCACAGTGCCGGAGTCGGCGGAGGTGACGAAGAACACGAAGCTGATGAACACCGTGACCGCGATGACGGTTTTGCTCCACGGGTAGGTTTCCAGCAGCAGGTAGAGCGTCATCGACGGATTATCGATAGCCGACATGCCGAGCGCACTCATGCCGTGGTTGAGCACTTGATCGATGGCGCTGTTGCCGAAAATCGACATCCACGCCAGGGTGAAGCCGAGGGGAATCAACAGCACGCCGAAGACGAACTCACGGATGGTACGGCCACGGGAAATCCGTGCGATGAACAAGCCCACGAACGGCGACCATGCAATCCACCAGGCCCAGTAGAACACTGTCCAGCCACCCAGCCAGTCGCTGGGTTTGTCGTAGGCATAGAGGTCGAAACTCTTCATCGGCAAGGCGCCGAGGTAGTCGCCGAGGTTCTGGATCAGGGTGTTGAGCAAGTGCTGCGTGGGGCCGGCGAACAACACGAACAACAGCAGCGCGCAGGCCAGCAGCATGTTGATGTCGGACATGACCCGCACGCCCTTGTCGACGCCGGATACGGCAACGATGATCGCAGCGCCCATCATCAAGGTGATCAGGCCGACCTGAATCCATTGGGTGTGGGCGATGCCGAACAGGTAGTCCAGGCCCGAGTTGAGGTGCAACACACCGAAGCCCATATCGGCACCGAGGCCGAACACCGTGGCGATGATGCCGAAGCCATCCACCGCGTAGCCGATGGGGCCGTTGATACGCTTGCCAATCAGCGGGTACAGCGCCGAACGCAGGGCCAGTGGCAGGTTATGCCGGTAGGCAAAGTAGGCCAGCGCCATGCCGACAAAGGCGAACACGCCCCAGCCATGCAGGCCCCAGTGCAGAAACAGAATCTGCATCGCCTGGCGCGCCGCCTCCGCCGTACCGGCCTCGCCCTGGGGCGGTTGCAGCATGTGGGTCAGCGGCTCGGACACGCAAAAGAAAAACAGGGTGATGCTGATCCCGGCGGCGAACAGCATGCCGGCCCAGGACAAATAACTGAATTCGGGTTCGTCGTGGTCGGCACCGAGCTTGATCTTGCCGTAGCCGGACAAGGCGGTGACCACCACGAAGACCAGATACAGGGTCATCGCCAGCAGGTAATACCAGCCGACCGTATTGGCCGCCCAGTTTTGCGCCGCCAGCAACCAGGCACCGGCCTGTTCGGGCATGGCGATGACAACGACACCAAACAACAGGATGAAACTCGCCGAGAACCAGAACACCGGCGGATTCATGCGGATCAGGCCGCTTGGAGGGATGGACGATGCACTCATGTTCGGTGCACCTCGAAGGGGTAAAACGTGGCTGTAGAAATCGGACTCAGCAAAGGCAAGCCTCCTGTTGTGAGCGGGCAGCGAACCGCCGTTTTAACTTGAATGAACGTTCAAGTTAAACATGGATAGGGGGCTAAGGACTAATCGTAGGGCTCGGCGGTGGTGTTCTTACGCTAGCTCAAGGGGAGAAATGTGCTGAAGACCAACAACTCGATTCGGCTTGAAATCCAATCGCGAGCAAGCTCGCTCCCACAGTGGATCCGGGTTGAACACAAAAGCTGTGAACGACAGAAAACCCTGTGGGAGCGAGCTTGCTCGCGATGAGGTCAGACCAGTCAACGGAGATTCAAAGGCCTATTTCTGCGCCCCATCATCATGCTGCAAATTCGCCTGGGTCAGGTTGCTGCCCGCCGGCACGCTGCGGGTCAGCCAGACATTGCCGCCAATGGTCGAGCCCTGGCCGATGGTGATCCGCCCCAGAATCGTCGCCCCGGCATAAATCACCACGTCATCCTCGACAATCGGATGCCGAGGCTGGCCCTTCTGCAGCTGACCGTCTTCGTCCGCCGGGAAGCGCTTGGCGCCCAAGGTCACCGCCTGATAGATCCGCACCCGCTCGCCGATGATCGCCGTTTCGCCAATCACCACACCCGTCCCGTGGTCGATGAAGAAACTGCGGCCGATCTGCGCACCGGGGTGAATGTCGATGCCGGTGGCCGAGTGAGCGATTTCCGCACTGATCCGCGCCAGCAGCGGCAACCCGGCGCGATACAAATGGTGGGCCAGACGATGGTGAATCACCGCCAGAATCCCCGGATAGCACAACAACACTTCATCGACACTGCGCGCCGCCGGGTCACCGTGATAGGCCGCGAGCACGTCGGTGTCCAACAGGCTGCGCAACCCGGGCAAAGCGAGGGCGAAGTCCTGAATGATCTGGATGGTCCTGGCTTCGACTTCAGTCTCGGCCTGGGCACTGTGGCGAGCGGCGTAGCGCAATTCGAGTCGCGCCTGGGCCAACAACGCATTCAGCGCCACATCCAGGGTGTGGCCGACGTAGAAGTCTTCACTCTCCTCACGCAAGTCCACCGGCCCCAGGCGCATAGGAAACAACGCACCACACAGCGCTTCGAGAATGTCCGCCATGGCTGCGCGGGAAGGCAATTCACGACCGCCCTGCTCGCCGGTGGCCCGGCCGTTTTGTGCACGCCACTGTTCACGTGCCGTGCGCAGCTGACTGACGATGGTCTGCAATTGCCAATGGCTGGAACGCTCACTCACGGTAAAAACTCCTCACGGGCGGCCGGACTGTCTGGCCGCACTGACCGCGATTACTTTACGGCAAGGGCCGCGAGGCAAATTAAGAACCAATAGTGCTGTGCTCAGTTCGATTGGCTATAAGCGATTGACGGTTGCCCCAACTTTTTGGCGTGCCTATAGTCCTGAGATCTTCAACCGCCAGTACGGACTCATGATCAAACAACAGCTCGCCCGCTTTAACCGCCTCGACCTGCTCGGTCAGCCCACCGCCCTGGAAAAACTCGAACGCCTGTCGACCTGGCTGGGCCGCGACCTGTACGTCAAGCGCGATGACCTGACGCCGCTGGCGATGGGCGGCAACAAGCTGCGCAAACTCGAATACCTGGCCGCCGATGCCTTGGCCCAGGGCGCCGACACCTTGATCACGGCGGGCGCACTGCAATCGAACCACGTGCGCCAGACAGCCGCCATTGCCGCAAAGTTGGGCCTGGGTTGCGTAGCCCTTCTGGAAAATCCTCTCGGCACTGGCGACAGCAATTACACCGGCAACGGCAACCGCCTGCTGCTCGACCTGTTCGATGCCAAGGTCGAACTGGTGGAAAACCTCGACAACGCCGACGAGCAACTGCAAGCCCTGGCCAATCGACTGCGCAGCAACGGCAAGAAGCCGTACCTGGTGCCGATCGGTGGTTCCAATGCACTGGGTGCCCTGGGCTACGTGCGCGCCGGGCTGGAACTGGCCGAACAGATCAAGGACACCGGCCTGAAGTTCGCCGCCGTGGTCCTGGCCTCGGGTAGTGCCGGTACCCACAGTGGCCTGGCACTGGCCTTGAGTGAAGCACTGCCGGATCTGCCAGTGATCGGCGTGACGGTTTCACGCAGCGATGAAGATCAGCGGCCAAAGGTTCAAGGCCTGGCCGAACGTACCGCCGAGTTGCTGGGCGTGAATCTGCCGGAAGCTTTCAAGGTCGAGTTGTGGGATGAGTATTTCGCCCCGCGTTATGGCGAGCCGAATGCCGGAACACTGGCAGCGGTGAAGCTGCTGGCGAGTCAGGAAGGCTTGCTGCTGGACCCGGTCTACACTGGCAAGGCCATGGCGGGCTTGCTGGACGGGATCGGACGTCAGCGTTTCGACGAGGGTCCGATTATCTTCCTGCACACTGGCGGGGCACCGGCGTTGTTTGCCTATAAGGATTTTCTGTAAGCGATTCAGAAGATCAAAAGATCGCAGCCTGCGGCAGCTCCTACAGGTGCATGCCGATCCATGTAGGAGCTGCCGCAGGCTGCGATCTTTTCCTATGAAACACATATTCAATTAACGAATAACAAATAGAATATTTATTATTTTCCTATCTAAAGGCATCATCTTATAGTCACGCCGCAGGCGAATTTGCAGCGAGACGCATAAGCTGCTTTAGGGCAGGATATCGCAGTCGTCAAAATCCCGAATTTGCCAACTTTCCTAAAGCGTCTTCCATAAGAAAACACAGGGGCTTGTCATGAATTTTTCCGCACTACGTCGCAATCTGCTGGTGGGTTCGCTCGGCCTGGCACTGAGCGCCGGCCTGATTGGCCAGGCGGTTGCCGGTGAGCAACTGCAACAAATCAAGGACAAAGGCGTGATCAACGTCGGCCTGGAAGGCACCTACCCACCGTTCAGTTTCGTCGACGCCGACGGCAAACTGGCCGGCTTCGAAGTCGAGTTCTCCGAAGCCCTGGCCAAAGAGCTGGGCGTGAAGGTCAAGCTGCAGCCGACCAAATGGGAAGGCATCCTCGCCGCCCTGGAATCCAAGCGTCTGGACGCAGTGATCAACCAGGTGACCATCACCGAAGAGCGCAAGAAGAAGTATGACTTCTCCGAGCCGTACACCGTTTCCGGTATTCAGGCGCTGGTGCTGACGAAAAAGGCCGCCGAGCTGAACATCAAGTCCGCCGCCGACCTGTCCGGCAAGAAAGTCGGCGTAGGCCTGGGCACCAACTACGAAGAGTGGGTAAAGGCCAATGTGCCGACTGCTGACATCCGCACCTACGAAGATGATCCGACCAAGTTCCAGGACCTGCGTGTCGGCCGTATCGACGCCATTCTGATCGATCGTCTGGCTGCGCTGGAGTACGCCAAGAAGGCCAAGGACACCACCGCCGCCGGTGATGCGTTCTCCCGCCAGGAAGCCGGCATTGCCCTGCGCAAAGGCGAGCCTGAACTGCTGGCCGCGGTGAACAAGGCCATCGACAAGCTGCGTGCCGACGGTACGCTGAAAAAGCTGTCGGAAAAATACTTCAGCGCTGACGTCACTCAATAATGGGAGAAGCTTTCCAACTCGCACTGGACTCCACGCCCTTTCTGCTCAAGGGCGCGTATTACACGGTCATCCTCAGCTTGGGCGGGATGTTCTTCGGCCTGGTGATGGGGTTCGGTCTGGCGCTGATGCGCCTGTCGCGCTTCAAACTGATGAGCTGGATCGCCCGCATTTACGTGTCGTTCTTTCGCGGCACGCCGTTGCTGGTGCAACTGTTCGTGATCTATTACGGCTTGCCGCAACTGGGTGTGGAACTGGATCCGCTGCCGGCGGCCCTGATCGGCTTCTCGCTGAACATGGCCGCCTACGCCTGTGAAATCCTGCGTGCCGCGATCAGCTCCATCGAGCGCGGCCAGTGGGAAGCGGCTGCCAGTATCGGCATGACCCGCGCGCAGACCCTGCGCCGGGCCATCCTGCCGCAGGCGATGCGCACCGCATTGCCGCCGCTGGGCAACAGCTTCATTTCGCTGGTCAAGGACACTGCGCTGGCCGCTACCATCCAGGTGCCGGAACTGTTCCGTCAGGCACAGCTGATCACCGCTCGCACCTTCGAAATCTTCACCATGTATCTTGCCGCCGCACTGATCTACTGGGTCCTGGCCACGGTGCTTTCGCACCTGCAGAACCAGTTGGAAGCGCGGGTCAATCGGCACGACCAGGAGTCCTGACCCAATGATTGTCGTGGAAAAACTGACAAAGCAGTTCAAGGGTCAAGTCGTGCTCAACGGCATCGATCTTGAGGTCAAGGAAGGCGAGGTGGTCGCGATCATCGGCCCTAGCGGCTCGGGCAAGACCACCTTCCTGCGCTGCCTGAATTTTCTGGAAGAGCCCACCAGCGGCCGGATCAAGGTCGGCGATATCGAAATCGATACCAGCCGTCCCCTGAACCAGCAGCAGAGCCTGGTGCGGCGCTTGCGTCAGCACGTAGGTTTCGTGTTCCAGAACTTCAACCTGTTCCCCCATCGCACCGCCCTGGAAAACGTCATCGAAGGCCCGATCATCGTCAAGAAGATCGCGCACGCCGATGCCGTTGCCCTGGGTAAAAAGCTATTGGCCAAGGTAGGCCTGGCGGGCAAGGAAGACGCCTACCCGCGTCGCCTCTCCGGTGGTCAGCAACAGCGCGTGGCGATTGCCCGGGCACTGGCGATGGAGCCGGAAGTGATCCTGTTCGATGAGCCGACCTCGGCCCTCGACCCGGAGCTGGTGGGCGAGGTATTGGCGACCATCCGCGGCCTGGCCGAAGAGAAGCGCACCATGGTGATCGTCACCCACGAAATGGGCTTTGCCCGGGACGTGGCCAACCGTGTGGTGTTTTTCGACAAGGGCGTGATCGTCGAGCAAGGCGAAGCGAAGGCGTTGTTTGCCAACCCGAAAGAAGAACGAACCAAACAGTTCCTGAGTAAGTTCCTGAATAACGCTCACAACTAATAACCCTGCGCAACAACGGTGTAACCTTCCACGGATGGAAGTTACCCACCTCTAGAAATACGCGCCATCAATATCAAACTAAACCTATCTATTCGAGATGCATATCTTGTGCGCGCACGCGGCACATACATATGCATCGCCACAATTAAACAGTGCCAATCCAATCAGATCACCCATCGCAAGACAGTGCTTGTGACTTGCACAAACCCGCCCGTATTTACCCGATTTCAGCGGATAAATTCGACGCAACGGCGTGGTTTACTTACTTGAGAGCGTAGGAACTTTCTGAATAACACCACACACCGCCAACAACTAACAAATCTTATTGACACCTGATCTTCCTGGCTCTTATCTAGCCTCCAGCCAGCGGCACTCATCACGCTTGAATCATTATTTAAACTCAAAGTAATGAACAGTTTTTCTGTTCGATTATTGGTTTTTGATATTCCAGAAACGGACTTCGTTGCAAGACTTCAAGGAGACTTCATGAACAACACCTCGAACAAATCCGGGCTTGTGGCCCCGACCCTGGCGCAATCCAACAAGACCGGCATCAACGTCACTTGCGCGGCGCACCTGCTGATCGAGGTAGCGCCCTACCCCGCCATGGACGAAGGCGACCTGATCGAACTGTTCTGGGACAACTGCTACGTGGCCTCCCGCGTGCTGACCGCCAGCGATGTCGGCCAACCGGTGCAGCTGCGGGTGCCTGAAAGTTTTGTCGCCAACGGTACCTCGTGCATTCACTACCGGGTCATGCAAGTTGGTCGAAGCCCGACGATATCGGCCAGCCGAAACGTGCAGATCAAACTCGACTGCCCGGGCGGCCAACCCTCCGCGCTGTGCGGTGATGAAAACCAGTGCCTGGCACCGGTGAGCATTCCCGAGGCGATTCGCCGTCAGGGGGTCAATCCGAGTCAGGTCAAACGCGGTGTTCCGTTGACCATCGAGCCGTACCTGAACATGGCCGTCGACGACGAAATCACCCTGCGCTGGGGCGATGTGCGCATGGATCTGCCACGGCTCAAGTCCGCCGATGTGGGTCAGCCGATTCAGGTCTGGATACCGCCGGCCATCATCCTCGAAGCCGGCGAAGACCTGCGGCTGGAAGTGACGTACTGCATTCTCGACCGTGTGGGCAACAACTCCCGCTGGGCGCCGGCCCGTACGCTGAAGATCGGTTGTGCAAGTACTTATCTGAAGGCCCCGAAGAAACATCCCCTCAAGGCTGCTGAACCCCGCGAAAAATGATCACACCCCCTGTGGCGAGGGGGCTTGCTCCCTCGCCACAGGGGTCGGTGCACACCAGCGGAATCATCCTTCTATGCATATTCCTAAAAGTTAGTTCATAAAAAATTTATACACGTTTAGGGTATATACACCGGACCACCGGACATCCTTGTTTTCATGCGCGGCCACAAGCGGCGCTTCCATAAGATGTGAGGTAGGTATGGTCCGGAACACAATCACCCCAGTGCAGATCGCCAGGGCATTGCGTGCAGCCAAGGAGCGGCACTGATGTCCAGTCTGGCAGATGCAATCGTCCAGAGTGACCTGGACATCGCCCCGCCGTTGTTGCCCGCACAAGTCTTGCGCAACGATGCTCAAGCCATCAAGGCGGCCCACGAACTGGCGCAAGTCGCCCGTCTGCAAGCGGCCAAACGTGACCGGCAGCGCAAGCTGCCGTGGGCGGAAATCGAACAGTTCACCCGCAGCGGCCTGGGCAGCATTTCCATTCCCTGCGAGTACGGTGGCCCGCAGGTTTCGTTCGTTACCCTGGCCGAGGTTTTCGCGATCATTTCCGCGGCCGACCCGGCGCTTGGGCAGATCCCGCAAAACCAGTTCGGCATTCTGAACCTGGTACTCGGCAGCGCCACCGAAGCACAGAAAAATCTGCTGTTCAAAAGCATCCTGGATGGCTGGCGCATCGGCAATGCCGGGCCGGAACGCGGCAGCAAAAACACCCTGGAACTGAAGGCACGCATCACCGCTGACGGTGTTCTCAATGGTCAGAAGTTCTATTCCACTGGCGCACTGTTCGCCCATTGGGTCGCGGTCAAAGCGTTGAACGATGACGGCAAACAAGTGCTGGCGTTCATCCGTCGCGGCACACCGGGATTGCGCATCGTCGATGACTGGTCCGGGTTTGGTCAGCGCACCACCGCCAGCGGCACGATTTTGCTCAACAACGTGCAGGCCGATCCCGAACTGGTGGTGGATAACTGGCGGATCAACGACACACCGAACATCCAGGGTGCCGTCTCGCAGCTGATTCAAGCGGCCATCGACGCCGGTATCGCCCGAGGCGCCATCGACGACGCCATCGACTTCGTGAAAACCCGCGCCCGGCCGTGGATCGACGCCAAGGTCGAGCGGGCCAGCGATGACCTTTACGTGATCGCCGATATCGGCAAGCTGAAAATCGAATTGCACGCCGCCGAAGCGCTGCTGCGCAAGGCCGGGAAAGTGCTCGATGACGTCAGCGCCGCACCCTTCACCGCCGAGTCCGCCGCCCGTGCCTCGATTGCCGTGGCCGAAGCCAAAGTGCTGACCACCGAGATTTCGTTGCTGGCCAGCGAAAAACTGTTCGAACTGGCCGGCAGCCGCGCGACCCTCGCCGAATTCAACCTCGACCGCCACTGGCGCAACGCCCGGGTGCATACCCTGCACGACCCGGTGCGCTGGAAGTATCACGCGGTCGGCGCCTATCGCCTCAACGGCACGCTGCCTAATCGCCATTCCTGGATCTGACGACCAGAACACTTTTTACCAGAGCTCTGGAGAAACACATGACAAGTTCTCACCACGTCGCGGTCATCACCAGCGATGAACAAGCCCTGATCGTCGCCAGCGACCTTGCCGAAGACTTCAAACGCGACAGCGCCACACGCGACCGCGAGCGCCGTTTGCCACTCCCGGAACTGGAAGTGTTTTCCCGCTCGGGCCTGTGGGGCATCAGCGTGCCAAAGGAATACGGCGGCGCCGGTGTTTCCAACGTCACCCTGGCCAAGGTCATCGCCTTGATCGCCCGGGCCGACGGCTCATTGGGACAGATCCCGCAGAACCATTTCTATGCCCTCGAAGTATTGCGGGTGAACGGCAGCCACGAGCAGAAACAACGCCTGTACGCCGAGGTTTTGGCCGGTCAGCGCTTCGGCAATGCGTTGGCCGAACTCGGCACCAAAACCGCACACGATCGCGTCACCAGCCTGACTCGCGACGCCAGCGGCTATCGCATCAATGGTCGCAAGTTCTACGCCACCGGCGCGATCTACGCCCAGCGCATTCCCACCTCGGTGGTGGATGAAAACGGCGTGCAGCAACTGGCGTTCGTGCCGCACAACAGCAAGGGCCTGAGCGTGATCGACGACTGGAGCGGCTTCGGCCAACGCACCACCGGCAGCGGTTCGGTGGTGTTCGAAGATGTCTTTGTTGCCGCCGAAGATGTCATCCCCTTTCAAAGCGCTTTCGAGCGCCCGACCCCGGTCGGCCCGCTGGCGCAGATTCTCCACGCCGCCATCGACACCGGCATCGCCCGCGCCGCGTATGAAGATGCGCTGCACTTCGTGCGCACGAAAACCCGGCCGTGGATCGACGCCACCCACGAAAAAGCCACGGACGATCCGCTGACCCTCAAGAGCTTCGGCCACCTGAGCATTCGCCTGCACGCCGCCGAGGCGCTGCTGGAGCGTGCCGGTGAATACCTCGACCAGGCCCAGGCCGACACCCATGCCCAGACCGTCGCCGCCGCGTCGATTGCCGTGGCCGAAGCCCGCGCCCTGAGCACCGAAATCTCCCTGGCCGCCGGCAGCACACTGTTCGAACTGGCCGGCAGCCAGGCGACCCTGATCGAACACGGCCTCGACCGCCACTGGCGCAACGCCCGGGTGCACACCCTGCACGACCCGGTGCGCTGGAAGTACCACGCCGTCGGCAATTACTACCTCAACGATGAAAACCCGCCACTGCGGGGGACCATCTGAATGGCCAAGAAGAAAATTCTGCTCAATGCCTTCAACATGAATTGCATCGGGCACATCAACCATGGCTTGTGGACGCACCCGCGCGACACATCCACCCAATACAACACCCTCGAATACTGGACCGAACTGGCGCAGCTGTTGGAGCGCGGGCTGTTCGACGGCCTGTTCATCGCCGACATCGTCGGGGTCTACGACGTCTACCAGAACTCGGTGGACGTACCGCTGAAAGAGTCGATCCAGTTGCCGGTCAACGATCCGCTGCTACTGGTTTCCGCGATGGCGGCGGTGACGAAAAACCTCGGTTTCGGCCTGACCGCCAACCTCACCTACGAAGCGCCGTATCTGTTCGCCCGCCGCCTGTCGACACTGGATCACCTGAGCCGTGGGCGGGTCGGCTGGAACATCGTCACCGGCTATCTCGACAGCGCAGCCAAGGCCATGGGCCTGAGCGAACAGGTCGAGCATGACCGCCGCTATGACCAGGCCGACGAGTACCTGGAGGTGCTCTACAAACTCCTGGAAGGCAGTTGGGAAAACGGTGCGGTACTCAATGATCCACGGCAACGGATCTACGCGCAGCCGGACAAAGTGCACAAGGTCGAGCACAAGGGCGAGTTCTATCAGGTTGAGGGTTATCACCTGTGTGAACCCTCGCCGCAGCGCACGCCGGTGCTGTTCCAGGCCGGCAGTTCGGATCGCGGCTTATTGTTCGCCGGGCGACATGCCGAGTGCGTGTTCATCAGCGGCCAGACCAAGGCATCGACCAAGGCGCAGGTGGACAAGGTGCGCGCCAGCGCCGTCGAAGCCGGGCGCAATCAAGAGGACATCAAGGTGTTCATGGGCCTGAACGTGATCGTTGGCGCCACCGAAGAACTAGCCTGGGCCAAGCACGCCGAGTACCTGAGCTACGCCAGCGCAGAGGCCGGTGTTGCGCACTTTTCGGCGTCCACCGGGATCGACTTTTCCCACTATGAAATCGACGAGCCGATCCAGTACGTGAAGAGCAACGCGATCCAGTCCGCCACCAAACACCTGCAAAACAACGACTGGACCCGACGCAAATTACTGGAACAACACGCCCTCGGCGGTCGCTACATCACCGTGGTCGGCTCACCGCAGCAAGTGGCGGATGAACTGGAATCCTGGATCGCCGAAACCGGGCTGGATGGCTTCAACCTGACCCGCATCGTCACGCCGGAAAGCTACGAGGACTTCATCGAGCTGGTGATTCCCGAGTTGCAACGGCGGGGCTCGTACAAGACGGCCTACGACAGCGGCACCTTGCGGCAAAAGCTGTTTCAGCGAGAGGCGCATTTGCCTCAGCAGCACACCGGCTCGACTTTCCGACGCTGAAAGCATCGCGAGCAAGCTCGCTCCCACAGTGGATCTCGGGTGTTCACAAAACCCCTGTGGGAGCGAGCTTGCTCGCGATGAGGCCCGAACAGACACCACAAACTCTATGCACTGACTGGAAAACCTGATCATGAAAAAGAACTACCTCTCCCACCCAGTCAAAGCACTGGCCCTGGCCCTCGGCCTGTTCAGCTCGGCGACCTTCGCCGCTGACGCGCCACTAAAAATCGGCACCACCGCCGCCTTCGCCATTCCCCTTGAAGCGGCCGTCGAAGAGGCCTCCAAACAAGGCCTGAAAGTCGAACTGGTGGAGTTCAGCGACTGGATCGCGCCGAACGTCAGCCTGGCTTCAGGTGACATCGACGTGAACTACTTCCAACACATCCCGTTCCTGGAAAACGCCAAGGCTGCATCAGGTTTCGATCTGGTGCCGTTCGCGCCCGGGATCATCAACAACGTCGGCCTCTACTCGAAGAAATACAAAAGCTTCGACGAGCTACCAGAAGGCGCCAGCGTGGCCATCGCCAATGACCCGATCAACAGCGGTCGCGGCCTGCAACTGCTGGCCAAGGCCGGTCTGATCACCCTCAAGCCCGGCGTCGGCTACAAGGCCACCGAAGAAGACATCATCGCCAACCCGAAGCACATCAAGATCCTCCAGGTCGAAGCCGTGCAACTGGTACGCGCCTATGACGATGCCGATCTGGTGCAGGGCTATCCGGCCTATATTCGCTTGTCGAAAACCTTCGATGCGGGCTCCGCACTGCTGTTCGACGGCCTCGATCACAAGGAGTACGTGATTCAGTTCGTGATCCAGCCCAAGAGCAAAACCGACCCGCGCCTGATCAAGTTCGTCGACATCTACCAGCACTCACCGGCTGTGCGCGCCGCGCTGGATAAAGCCCACGGCAAGCTCTATCAAGCCGGTTGGGAAAGCTGAACATGACCGCCGCCATCCAACGGCGACTGGAGCTTCCAGAGCCTCAACGTGCTGAACAAACCGAGCTGCATCCTGAGCTCAATCGTGCTCATGTGCGCTTCATCAATCTGGGCAAGACCTACAACGGCCAGCAAGGCCCGGTGGCCGCGTTGCATGGCATCGACCTGGCGATCCAGCGCGGCGAAGTGTTCGGCATCATCGGTCGCAGCGGCGCCGGCAAGTCGTCGCTGATCCGCACCATCAATCGCCTGGAACAACCGAGCAGCGGTCGGGTGCTGATCGATCTAGTGGACATCGGCGAGTTCGACGAAGACCGCCTGGTGGCGCTGCGTCGGCGCATCGGCATGATTTTCCAGCACTTCAACCTGATGTCGGCCAAGACCGTTTGGCAGAACGTCGAGCTGCCGCTGAAAGTCGCCGGCGTGCCCAAGGAACAACGCGAACAGAAGGTCCGTGAACTGCTGGAACTGGTGGGCTTACAGACCAAACACAAGGCTTACCCGGCGCAGTTGTCCGGCGGGCAGAAACAGCGCGTGGGCATTGCCCGGGCGCTGGTGCATGACCCACAAATCCTGTTGTGCGACGAAGCCACCTCGGCGCTGGACCCGGAGACCACGCAGTCGATCCTTGGCCTGCTGCGCGAGATCAATCAGCGCCTGGGCCTGACCATTGTGCTGATCACTCACGAGATGGCGGTAATCCGTGAGATCTGCGATCGCGTGGTTGTCCTGGAACACGGGCGCATCGTCGAGCAAGGGCCGGTGTGGGAAGTGTTCGGCAATCCACAGCATGAGGTCAGCAAGACATTGCTGGCGCCGTTGCAACACGCATTGCCGAAAGAGCTGCAAAGCCGTTTGCAGGCGCAGGCAAAGTCCCCGGACGATGCCGTGGTCCTGCGCTTGCAGTTCACCGGCAGCCAACGCGACGAACCGGACCTGGCGGCACTGTTCAGCGCCCTCGGAGGTCGTGTGCGATTGCTGCAAGGCGGCGTGGAACGGATTCAGGGCCATGCCCTTGGGCAACTGCTGCTGGCGGTGACCGGCTCGACTCTCGGTGCCGAGGAATTGCGTCAACGCGCCGGCCATTGGGCGCAACAAGTGGAGGTACTGGGTTATGTGGTTTGATCGCTTGCTGCAGGGTTTCATCGACACGTTCTTGATGGTCGGCGTGTCGTCGTTGATCGCGCTGTTGGCGGGCATTCCGCTGGCGGTGATCCTGGTCACCAGTTCCAAGGGCGGCATCTACCAAGCCCCGGCGCTGAACCGCGCACTGGGTGCGTTCGTGAACCTGTTTCGCTCGATTCCGTTTCTGATTTTGATGGTGGCGCTGATTCCGTTCACCCGATTGATCGTCGGCACCACCTACGGCGTGTGGGCGGCCGTGGTGCCGCTGACCATCGCGGCTACACCGTTCTTTGCGCGCATTGCCGAGGTCAGCTTGCGCGAGGTCGACCATGGATTGATCGAAGCGGCGCAAGCCATGGGCTGCCGGCGCTGGCACATCGTTTGGCATGTGTTGTTGCCGGAGGCGCTGCCGGGGATTGTTGGTGGGTTCACGATTACGCTGGTGACGATGATCAACTCATCGGCCATGGCCGGGGCGATTGGCGCCGGTGGGTTGGGGGACCTTGCGTATCGGTATGGGTATCAGCGGTTTGATAGCCAGATCATGCTGACGGTGATTGTATTGCTGGTGGCGTTGGTGGCGGTGATTCAACTCAGTGGGGATCGGTTGGCGCGGGGGCTGAACAAACGTTGAGATCACAATGCCTAACCCTCGACAAACGAGGAGCCGAACGTCGATTGCCGAAGTACATGTGGCAGCGGAGTTACATCATGGATTGAAGCTCACACTAGTGGATTTACCGCTATAGTTCTTAGCTGCTAGATCAAGATATTCGAGTCTTGGGGGCATGAGTGGACTTATATTCCGAGGCTGCACAGGACCTTTAATGTGTAACTCATTAACTACAACAAAGCCATCAACTATTCGATCGCGCAACTTATCGAATAGATAGCTCTCAAAAGCTTCACGTCCTATTTTTTTGTATTTATTCGTTGACATATACTCCTCTGACTTCCGTTCAAACAGCAACCTGGAAACCTCTCCAATAAACTTATCCCCCGTCACTGTAAATCCACGATAAAAATCAAAGTATTCCATACCCGCAAGTGAAATCTCATATAAAAACAGAGGGGTTTTTTTACTTGCTACCTTTTCCAAACTTTTTCGATATATATCAGCTCCTGTCCGAAGGGTAGAAGTAAAAACAGTCCGACTACCGTACCGGGCAAAGGCGTGCTTATCAGAATTGGTTCCCTCAAATCCGCTTTTCATTATTTTCCCGGGGGAACGGAAGTCATATCGGTACACTGTACTTATTTCCCGAACAGAGTTGCTTCTTCTGGCTCCTCGCCTGTCAGCTCTCATTACACTTCCCCCCGGCATTTCTATTGACGCTTCACCCCCTGAGTTCTCTACAACTGCCAGGCTTTCAGCGTTGTGCGCTATCGCTGATACATAGGGTTCTGTTGCGTTTGCAGATGACTCAGAATTATCACCAGCCGTAATCAATTTATTATTCGGCTTTCCAAATGGCATTCGCCCATCTACATCTTGAAGTATCACCGGATTATTTCTAACCATTTTGAACAGATTAACTCCGTCTACGTCCCACGCCGGATCCGGGATTATCCAGCGTTGCAACCACGGCGCGTAATACCGATAGCCGTAGTAATACAGCCCGGTCGCATCCCGCTCCTTACCCGAGTAGCGAATAGTCTTGTACTGCGCCACCAACGCACTTTTCCCCGCCCAGCACGCCGTGCCACCAAAGGGGTAATAGTGTTCCTCGGTCAGCACACCGGCCTCGTCGTCCAGTTCCAGGGTGCTGGAGCCGAGGTGATCGCTGAGGCTGTAGCGCAGTTGGTCACTGTGCGCACCTTCGGGCCAGTGCAGCGCCCGCACGTTACTGCGCCCGGCTTCGACGCTGATGACGTGATGTTCTTCGCCGTCGGCCTGACGGTGGATTTCCAGACCGGGGAGGTAACGGACTTCGCTGCGCAGGGTGCGGCCACTGCTGTGGGCGAATCCCGTTTTGCGCAAGCGATGGCCGGGGCGGTCGTAGCGGTAGCATTCGTAGTCGTCGGGCTCGGTATCCCGGTTGACCAACGTCACGCGGCTCAATTGATTGCGACTGTCCCAGAGCATGGCTTGACCACGTTGCAGTTCCTGTTGATTGCCACCGGCATCGAAACCCAAAGCGATTTCAGGCTCGCCCGGCAGCGAGCCGTCATCGCGCTGCGCGAGGCTACGGTTGCTTCGTGCCGAGGTGAACATCGAGAAGCCGGGCGCACCGCTGCGCTGGCGGCTGATCAAGTTCCCGCCCCGGTCGTACTCGAAGCGCT